>NZ_JBSXON010000017.1:0-15584 GCF_056859475.1 Halopseudomonas sp. L-58 | reverse complement strand
AGTAGCTGCCAGCTGCATCTCGATTGCGGCGCATCTCTCGGCTGACCGTCGAAGGGGATCGGTTGATCAAGCAGGCAATCCTGCGCAAGCTGAGGCCTTGGGCATGACTAACTTGAATGGTGGCACGCTCTTCAACGCTGAATTCGGAATAAGACATAGGGCAGCACCGTACCGGAAAGGTCCGGTGTTGCGCTCAGTTTTTGCCGCCGCCCTCGCTATAATTCCATCTCAAACCTGCCGAACCATCCAGGCCTCCAGGTCCGGTTCCCAGGTCCAGTATTCGGTTTCGATACGCATGGTGAAACGGCCGTGGTTGCTGTCCGACCACAGGGTGGCCTCCATCCCCTCAATCAATGATTCCGCCGAGGGCGCACCACCCAGCGCACTGCCCGGAAAAACACTTAGAAAAGCCACCACCCATAAGCATTTCATACGCTGCCTCCTTGAGTTAATCGTCTGATTACCCAGAGAAATCAGAGCCCACTCCTTTCAGACCATGCCTCATAGATCCGCTTGTCCCATTTGCTCTGGAAATAGGCGATAGCGGCTTTTTGATCGTCCCTGGAGAGCTCGTCTGCGAAGGCCGGCATTTTCCCACCCATGGGGGCGCCACCTTGACTAATTGTACCCATCAGCGTGTCGAAGGAATGGTGCCAGGCATGACCTGTTCCGTTGAGCGGTGGCGGCGGGTAAGAGCCATCCTTCAGAGTCTTTTTCCAATTGAAAGCGCCTTGGGCATTGCCGCCATGGCAGCTTGCGCAGTTGTCGTCGAACACCACTGCGCCGCGCTCGACCTCAGCCTGTGTGTACCAGCGGTCATCCACCGTCTGTTTACCGCAGCCACTGATTAGTGCGACTGCAAGAACGCCTACTGAGATAGTTGCCCCATGCATCATTCTTGTTCCTCGATTTCCTTGCGCCTCAAATTCCTCAATCGCGGAATAAAACGGGGAGCTCTGGCTGCATAGGCCCGCCAATCGGAGCCGAACGCTTTTTCTGTTTCACGCTCCTCGTGAATAGACAGGCGCGAGTACATCCACACCAGCACCGGGAACATGGCCAGCGTCAGCAGCGTTGGCCACTGCAGCAGAAAACCGAACATGATGAGCACGAAGCCGGAATACTGAGGGTGGCGAACGTGGGCATAAAGGCCGGTTGTGGCCAACTGCCCTGCCTTTTGCGCGGCATACAGGGTACGCCAGCCAGCCGCAATCAGATAAAACCCGAGGCCAATAAACACTGTGCTCAAGAGATGAAACGGCCCAAAGTGTGGGGAACCCCTCCAACCAAACAGCATTTCCAGCAAGTGGCCACTGTCGTGAGCCAACCAGTTCACGTCGGGATACTGGCTCTGCAGCCAGCCGGAGAGGAAGTAGAGCGTCAGCGGGAACCCGTACATCTCGGTGAACAGTGCCACCAGAAATGCGCTGAAGGCACCAAACGAACGCCAGTCCCGGCGGGTCTGCGGTTTGAAAAAACTGAAGGCGAAGAATATGAAAATCGCCGAATTCAGCACCACTAGGCTCCAAAGGCCATAATCCGATGCACCATCAGTCATCACGCTGCTCTCCACTCTTTCCCGGTTGCTCTGCCTGGTGGTTATGTCCTCCATGTCCTCCATGCCCTCCGTGCATAAAAATATGGATCAGCGGACAAGCAAGCAGTATCAGCCAGGGCAAGGCGCCAAGCAGATGAACCTTGTGTTCTCCCCAGAGTAAAACCAGTGCGATAACGGCAAATATTGCCAAGGTAATTTTAAAGCGTCGATCCATGAGCGGTTCCTTTGCGAAAAAAACAGTGTCAGAACAGAGTACTAATGGGCTTCAAGGGATATCTGATGGCCTATGCCGCTCAGCGCGATCTCATCAACCACATCGAGGGATTCCGGGTCGAGCACCCAAAGCTTGTTCTCTGCCCGACTGGTCACCAGTAGCTGGCCATCGTAGGGAGAGACCGCAAGATGATAGGGCGCAGGAGCCAGCGGCCTGCTGTGGCGGGCGCCGCTGGCTAGCTCAATCCGGACCACCTGGTTGCCGCCCTGGCTGGTGGCATAGAGGGTCTGGCCATCTGCGCTCAAGCCAACGCCATGGGGCGCCTCCCCAACCTCGTACCGGTCCGCCACCGCGCCTTTGGCAAGCTCAATGACAAGAACCTGGCCGGATGCAGCATCATTCACGTAGAGCCGCTGGTTGCCGGGGGCAAGCACCAGATGCTCTGGGTTGCCGCCAACCCGCAGGTTGCGCTCGACGAACCAGTGCTCGGTATCCACTTCGCTGACCGTGCCATTACCGGTATTGCTGACCAGAAGGGATTGGCCGTCGTCGGTTTGCACCAGATAGTTGGGGGCCGGCCCCGTCGCCACAGTTTTGACCAACTGACCGGAATCCAGATCCACAACGCTGATGCTGCCACTGGCAGGATGCGTGGAAACGGCATAGCGACTGTCGGAAGTCACCAGCACATGGTGCACCGGCCCCGGCACTTCCAGTTTGCGGTCAATCGTCTTTGTGGCCGCGTTCACCAAATAGAGCAGCCCGGTACTCCCTGCTTCCAATTCAGTAGACTGCCCGCCCCCATGATGAGCGGCGTGTTCATCTTCTGATACGCCTTCGGGGCGACTAACCGGCTCCTGACGATCATGCGCCGACAAACTACCCACCACCAGATGCCGGCCATCCGGGGTCAGTGCCGAACCGTGGGTATTCAGGGTGCCGCCAATGGACGACGTCACCTTGCGGTTTTCCAGATCAATAACGCCGACGGCATCCGCTGTGCCCATGGGAACAAATGCCCGGTTCGTGTCTGCGGCCACCATCAGCGAAAAACTCATAGCGACACTGGCCGTAATGCCAGCAATACACTGCTTGCGAAACGAATGTTTCATAGCGTGCCCTTTTTGGTCAGAGGGTTTCAGTAAGATCTCCTCGCCCGGTAAGCAAGATCCCGAACAGGCATGGTCATTACTTGGCAGTCCATCACACCAAGCTGAAACAGGCCTGAAAACGGTTGCGAAACATGCATTCGTTTGACCAGAATCAAGGTGGAACGATTCACAATGACCAAGGACGACCAATGCAAGACGTGCCCCAGGAAAACCAGCGAACAACCAAAACCCACGCCGACCAGCTCAACCGGCAGTGTTACTGCATCACCCTTGACCGAAAAGCGCTCACTGACAGCCTCCAGAAGCAGTTTTCAGACACTGGGAACGAGGCGCCGGCCACTCCCGAGATCCATCATTTCTTTTCAAACACACCGGTTTTTGTACCCCAGGCGGACATCGCGACGATGGAGCGGATCGTTCAGGCGATCGAATCGGCTGCCGAGCTTCCGTCCTACCGGGAAAGAGCTCTGTCCTGGGCGCCGGACATCGCCGGTTTTGATCCAGGCCCCATCGGGGCCTTCATGGGCTACGACTTTCACCTGGGCGAGAACGGGCCTCAGCTGATCGAAATCAACACCAACGCCGGCGGCGCATTTCTGAACACGGTATTGGCCCGGGCTCAACACCGATGCTGTGACCCGTCCCAGCAGACCGCTGGCACCAACCGGGCACTGGATGGGTTCGAGGACGCAGTGTTTGCCATGTTCCAGCAGGAATGGCAACGGCAAGGTGGCGACTCGACGCCCGGTTGCCTGGCCATTGTGGACGATACCCCAGAATCCCAGTTTATGTTCCCGGAATTCCAACTGGCCCAGCAGTTATTCCAGGCCAGAGGCATAGAGACCTTGATCCTCGACCCATCGGAGCTTGAGTATGTTGATGGTGCCCTGAGCGCCCACGGCAAGCCTATCGACATGGTGTACAACCGCCTGGTGGATTTTGCCTTGGAGGCCCCGGCTCTTGGGGCGCTGAGGTGCGCCTACCTCGACGGCGCGGCGGTCGTCACGCCCAATCCACGCGCCCATGCGCTTATGGCCGACAAACGGAACCTGATCCTGCTATCTGATGCCCAAACCCTGCGCGACTGGGGCCTGAGTGAAACCGAGGCAGGATTTCTGGATAGAGCTGTACCGAAGACCCGGCTGGTTTCAGCAAGTGATGAGGCGGAGTTGTGGAGCAACCGGCGTAAACTGTTTTTCAAACCGGTAGCGGGCCATGGCAGCAAGGGCGTCTATCGGGGCGAAAAACTAACCCGCCGCGTTTTCGAAGAGATCCTGAAGGGTGATTACATCGCGCAGAACTTCGTTCCCGCCGGAGAACGCACGCTGAGAGTGGATGGCACGGTCACCACCAGAAAGGTCGATATCCGTTTGTACACCTATGCTGGGCAACTTCTGCTTTCCGCCGCACGGGTTTACCAAGGCCAGGCCACTAACTTTCGTACCCCAGGCGGTGGGTTCGCACCCGTCTTTCAGGTGTGATCACTACCGCTTACCCTGGCCTCTCGATCTATTTGGTTGCTTTAAAGGTCGTCCATGCGCCCTACCTGGCGAGCGAGACGCATGGATTCGTTCTGCTCCATGGTCAACAGTGATTCCAGCAGTTCCTTTGCTTCTGGAATCTCGGCCTTTCCAACCAGTGTCTTGTAGAGATCAATAATCTGATCGTGGAAGTCAAAGACCTCGCGGGAGATGCCAGCAAAATCCAGCTTTGCGTAGGGCTCGTCGCAGGTTCGGTGAGTTTTGATCGGGTTATGAGAGAGGTAGTCGATAACTCGGGTCTCCAGAGCCTTCGCATCTCCCTGGCGCTCAAACTCGTTTACGATCCGCTCTATTTCCGATTCATGAGCTGCCAGATAATCCAAAAGCGCACGGGCCCGTTCTTCCTCGTGCTTTGTTGCGCAATGGGACAGACAGCTCGCCAGATGTGAGTGCAGATCGCGCGTCCAGTCGATCAGTTGTCCAAAAGTCTTTATATCCATATCTTTTTTCCTTTTTTCTTCTCCATAATATGACTGACATCAAATAGGTATCCCGTCGTCAAATGAGGAGTCCTATTTGCATTTCCAGTGTTCAGTTGGGCTATGCGCTCGCCTGGCTAATTCGCTAATCCATTGCAAACCGCAGGCACTGCAGCAAATCGACGCCTCTACCGGCTTCAGATCGATTCCACAACCTCAGAGAGCATATCCCTGACCTTCCCGGCAACCTGCTTGAGCTCGTCATTATCGATGGCGCTCATGGAAGCCAATGGATCCACTGCACTTACCTCAATGCCCTCCTAAACCTCACGAAGAATAACTTTGCAAGGCAGCATGGCACCCACGCGAGGCTCCACACCGATGGCTTCCCAGGCCATGCCAGGATTGCAGGCCCCGAGAATCCGATAGGCCTGCATATCCTTGTCCAGCTTTTTCTTCATGGTGGCTTTGACATCAATTTCTGTCAGCACACCGAAGCCGTGATCAGTGAGGGCCTGACGCGCTCTTCTGTCCACGTCCTCGAAATCGACATCTTTGATAACTCGATCGATTGTGTATGACATAGCTACCTCCAATGATTCAGAAGTTCATTGCTTTGACCCGAGTTTCACCACCCTCAAACGCAGCGCATTCACAATCACGCTGACCGAGGACAGCGACATGGCGGCCGCTGCAAAAATGGGCGACAGTAGTATCCCGAAAAACGGGTACAAAACCCCTGCCGCTATCGGAACACCGGCGGAGTTGTAAACGAAGGCGAAAAACAGGTTCTGACGGATATTGCGCATGGTCGCCAGAGACAAACGGCGCGCCTCGACAATGCCCATCAGGTCGCCGCGCAGCAGCGTAATGCCGGCGCTTTCGATGGCGACATCGGTCCCGGTGCCCATGGCCACACCGACATCCGCCGTTGCCAGTGCAGGCGCATCGTTTACGCCGTCACCCGCCATCACGACAACACGGCCTTCGTCTTTCAGGCGCTGGACGATCTTGCCCTTATCTTCCGGCAGGACTTCCGCTTCCACTTCGTCGATATGCAGTTTTCGGGCAACTGCTTCAGCTGAAGTGCGGTTATCGCCGGTCAGCATGACCACCCGGATGCCGTCTTTTTGCAGCGCGGAAATAGCGGCTTCGGTGGTTTCCTTGACCGGATCGGCAATCGCCAGCAACCCTGCGACGTTTCCGTCGACAGCAGCAAAAATCACGGTAGCACCATCTTTTCGGAGCTGGTCGGCGTCGCCGTCAAATCGCGTGGTGTCGACATTTTCCGACTCCATGAGAAGGCGGTTACCAAGTAGCACCCGCTTGCCGTCTATTCGACCGGTAACCCCTTTACCATTCGGAGAGTCAAAGTCTTCCGCATCCGGAAGCTTCAGGTCCATGCCCTTGGCTTTATCGAGTATGGCGTGAGCCAGTGGGTGCTCACTGCCTTTCTCCAGGCCACCTGCATAACGCATGAGACTACTGTCATCGAACCCGTTGGCCGCGACAAGCCGGGTGACTTGCGGCTTGCCCTCTGTCAGCGTGCCGGTTTTATCCACCACCACGGTGTCCACCTTCTCCATACGCTCCAAGGCTTCCGCATCGCGAATCAGAACGCCACTTTGAGCACCGCGTCCGACACCCACCATGATGGACATGGGCGTCGCCAAGCCAAGTGCGCAAGGGCAGGCAATGATCAGAACACTGACCGCTGCAATCAGCCCGAACGCCATAGGCGGTGCGGGTCCAAAGAAGGACCAAGCAATAAAGGCGACAATAGCAATCACAATAACTGCCGGCACAAACCAGCCTGCTACCTTGTCAGCCAGCCCCTGGATCGGTGCGCGGCTACGCTGGGCGCTCGCCACCATCTGCACAATCTGGGACAGCATGGTGTCACGGCCAACCTTGTCGGCCCGCATGATAAAGCTGCCCTGCTGGTTGATACTGCCGCCGATCACCTGGTCGCCGGATTTTTTGCTGACTGCCAAAGGCTCGCCGGTCACCATGGACTCATCCACGTTGGAGCTGCCTTCAAGCACCTCGCCGTCCAGCGGAACCTTGTCACCGGGGCGCACCCGCAGGCGGTCGCCCACCTTGACCTGATCAAGCGACACATCGTATTCGCTGCCATCGTCGTCCAGTTTTCTGGCCGTCGCCGGTGCCAGATCCAGCAGGGCCTTGATGGCACCAGAGGTTTTCTCTCTGGCGCGCAATTCCAGCACCTGCCCCAGCAGCACCAGCACCACGATGACAGCAGCCGCCTCGAAGTAGACGGCGACCGACCCGTCTTCCTGCCGGAAGGCGCCTGGGAAGATCTGCGGCGCCAGGGTCGCCACCAGGCTGTAGATCAGCGCGACGCCGGTACCAATGGCAATGAGCGTAAACATGTTCAAGTTACGGCTAACCACGGATTTCCAACCCCGGACGAAGAAGGGCCAGCCGCACCAAAGCACCACGGGCGTTGCCAGCACCAGTTGAATCCAGTTGGACATCTGCGGGGCTATAATGTGATCGAGTCCGGTGAGGTGCCCACCCATCTCCAGTACCAGTACAGGCAGGGCCAGCACCAGGCCGATCCAGAATCGGCGGGTCATGTCTTTGAGTTCTTCCGAGGGCCCGTCGTCCAGGCTTACCTGCTCGGGCTCTAGGGCCATGCCGCAGATTGGGCAGTCCCCTGGCCCTTGCTGCCGAATCTCGGGGTGCATGGGACAGGTATACATAGTGCCCGGCGCTACCGGCTCTTGCTGTTTCTTTTCCCAATCGAGGTACTGCTCAGGGTCCTCGTCGAATTTGGACTGGCAGCGCGAGGAGCAAAAGTACCAGGTTTTACCGCCATGCTGGCTGCGATGTTCCGCGGTGTGCGGATCCACTGACATGCCACAGACCGGATCCTTGGCGGCGTGCTCGCCAGGGGCTTTATCGGTGTGATGATCGTGCTGATGGGTGTGATGGTGCTCAGCCATTCCGATCTCCTGTTTTGTCTACAGGCCAGTCTGCAAACGCAATGAAATACAGCAGAACCAGATTGACGATAGGGATCAGTATCAGTACACCCATCCACCCCGGATACCCCGTGCGCTGGCAAATACGCCAGGCCGGAATGACCACCACAATGGCAATCACCAGCATCCACAGCCAGTGTCCTGCCCACATCGTGTTTCCGAACATGTTCTCTCCCATCATGGCAATAGCCTCTCTTCCTGATTCAGATTAATGATGATGCGCATGACTCTCTTCCTGTTTCGCTTGCGCCGATTCCGGTGATCTTTTAAGGAAAATCTGCTCGGATACTGCAATCACGATCATGGTCACGACTGCCACGCTGATGACGAACGGGTCCGTATTAAGCTTTACCCAGACGAAGCCGCCCAGCGCCAAAAGATCCAACAAGATGGCTGTTGCTGGCACCCAGATGTTGGCCTTGATGTCTTTGCGTAGATAACGCAGTACACCCCAGTGAATGGCAATGTCCATAATCAGGTAAAAGACGATACCCAATGCGGCAATTCGGGACAGGTCGAAGAAGGCGGTCAGAATCAGCCCCAGGACCACGGTATAAACCAGAGTGTGCTTCTGGATGCTGCCGGGCATGCCAAAGTGACTGTGGGGAACCAGTTTCATCTCTGTCAGCATCGCCAACATGCGGGACACAGCAAAGACACTGGCCAGAATCCCGCCTGCCGTGGCCATCATAGCAATGGCGACGGTAAACCAGACACCGTACTCGCCAAGCGCGGGACGCGCAGCGGCAGCCAGGGAGTAATTCTGTGTTTCGATGATTTCAGCCAGCGACAGATTGCTGGCGACGGCAAACCCCACCAGCGTGTAGATCACCACACAGGCGGCAATGGAAATAATGATGGCACGGCCAACATTCCGCTTTGGGTCTATTACTTCGGAGCCACTGTTGGTAATGGTAGTAAAGCCTTTGAATGCCAGGATACCCAACGCAGTCGCGCCCAGGAAGTTGCCCAGCGTTCCGGCTTCGCCAGGCTCTGAAAAATCAACCGAGATTGAGTCAGCAATCCAGATCCCGACGAGACCGAAAATCAGTATGCCTCCGATTTTCAGGATACCGATGAAGGAGGCCACGCCCTGAATGAGACGGTTGCTAAGCAGGTTGATCAAAAACGCCGCGAGAATAAGTGATACACCGAGAATGGGTACCATGCGACCGGTGTCGTCACCGCCGAAAAGCTGCATGGTGTAGGCACCGAATGTACGGGCCAGAAAACTCTGAGCAATGACCATGGAGAAGTACATCAGCAAGGCGTTGAAAGCCGTTGGCAGTCGGTTTCCGTAAGCTTTATGCAAGTACATACCAATGCCCCCGGCCGACGGGTAGGCGTTGGAGATCTTGATGTAGGAATAGGCGCTGAAGCTCACAATCACAGCCGCAGCGAGAAAGGCCAGCGGGAAAAGTACGCCGGTCATCTGGGCCATCTGCCCGGTCAACGCAAAAATACCGGCGCCAATCATGACGCCGGTACCCAGCATGACTGTCCCTGGTAAAGTGAGACTGCCCTCCTGGTAGCGGGTAGTTCGATCTTCCTCCCTGTTCATTCAACCTCCTGTTATTTTTTCATGGGTGGAATCTTGGAACAGCAGAACGGCTCATGCTTGGCATTTGCCCGGACGTTGTCGTCGGTAACCCGGTACCAAGCCAATTTGCGCCGGGTCCACCATCCGGTTTTCAATCGGCCACCGCAGGCCTTGACCAGTTCCAGTATTTCATCGACAGACCAGTGGGTTCCGTCATATGTCACCCGCAATGTGCCATTCGGTTTACGCTCGGCGAAATCAACGCAGGGGTGGTGGTTAAGATCGTGGATGAGATCCTCCCACTGACCTTCTCCCATCCCCTCGATGGCCAATTTCCGGCGCAACAAAAACTGTTCCTGATTGGTTGCTTTGTGTGCTTTGGTCATGGGGCGACACCTCTCTTCCAGATAACTTCTCTCTGGATCAAAACACTTCAACCTGAACTGCGACTGAAAACAGACACAGACTTCCCGTAGATTTGTGTTGAATCAAATCTTAGACGAAAACGGGCCATGGGTTTCCCCATGGCCCGTTAGCATCAACGTCAGAAGGCGATTCGGGCGCCGATTACGGCAAACCAGTCTTCTGTGCCGCCGCCGCTCGCCTCGGCCAGGTCGGCGCTATCGCCATACTTACGCTCGTGCACCACACCCACGTAGGGTGAGAACGCACGGTCTATCAGGTCGTAGCGGAGCCGGAGGCCGGTTTCGGTGGAAACCAATCCTTTGCCGATGCCAATTTCCCTGTCTTCACTGAACGCTACCGTCGCATCCAGCGTTGCGGAAAGGATCCAATAGTTAGTGAGCAGCAGCTCGTACTCTGCGTCAAGTTCAGCGGACGTCTCACCTTCATTGCTCACATACAGGTTGGCGTCAACCTCAAACCATTGCGGTGCAAGCCCAGCGACACCCAACACGGCATAAGTGCGATCCGGTCCCTCGGGGGTGTCGAAGCGAACACCCGCTTTGGCGTCGAAGAACTTGGAAATGGGGATCTGGCCGACCAGCTGGTTTTCCAGTGATTCGTAGGCCCGCTCCTCCAGGCTGTACTCACCTTTTGAAATCCACCGGAGTTTCAGCTCGTCGGTGCCGTAGAAGGCATCCGCATTCCAGACGCCCAGCTCCTCGCCATCGTCGCTGTAGCGGTACTCAAATTCCTCGAATTGAACGCCCCAGGTTGTGAGCGGCTGTTCACGAGCCGTGGTGTCGGAAATCATTTCCTGAGCTGTCACCGCCGTTGAGACACCAATAGAGGCAAGAAAACTGACGGCGACAAGTGATCGAATACAACTCATGCCTCACCTCCATCTTCAGCAATCACGTCTGTTTTGGCCTGCGTTGAATCTGGCCCACCTTCAATAATTACCTTACGGAACATACCAGCGGCCGCGTGATAGGACAGGTGACAGTGGAACGCCCACTGGCCGGGCGCGTCGACCTCGGTTTCCATGTAAACCGTGGTACCCGGGTTCACGTTGATTGTATGTTTGATCGGGTTCCACTGGCCGGCGCCGACGTCCAAAATCGACCACATGCCGTGCAGGTGCATTGGATGCGTCATCATGGTTTCATTCACAAACTTGAAGCGGACCCGCTCACCGTATTTCAGACGAATCGGATCGGCGTCTTCATACTTGACGCCATTAATGCTCCAGGTGTAACGCTCCATATTGCCGGTCAGGCGAAGCTCGATTTCCCGGGTCGGTTCGCGGTCTTCATACAGTGGATCTTGGGCCTTCAGGTCAGCATAGGACAGGAACTTGCCGCCATTGGCTGCCGTGGGTACAAGGCCACTTCCCTTGGCGTAAAAGGGGTCGCTTTGGCCGCCTTTTCCCATCGCCATGGAACCATGATCCATGCCTTCCATGTTGGAATGATCCATGCTGTCCATGTTGGAGTGGTCCATTCCCTCCATTGAGGAGTGATCCATCCCGGACATATCTTCTGAGCTGTCCATATCCATGTTCCCATGATCCATGCCCGCCATGCTGCCATGGTCCATACCAGGCATACCGCCCATATCAGCCATGGTCAGTCGGGCAGCTTCACGCAGTTGCGGCACTGCCGCTTCCATGCCCTCTTCGGGGGCCAGTGTTGCCCTGGCGTATCCGGAACGTCCCATGGATTCGGCGAAGATGGTGTAGGCCTGCTCATCTTTCGGGTGGACGATCACATCATAGGTTTCCGCCACACCGATCCGGAACTCGTCCACGTTAACGGGCTGAACGTTGTTGCCATCGGCCTGTACAACCGTCATGTCCAGACCGGGAATCCGTATGTCGAAGTAGGTCATGGCCGAGGAGTTGATGAACCGCAGCCGGATGCGTTCTCCGGGCTCAAAAAGGCCAGTCCAGTTCTGCTCGGGACCTTTGCCGTTGATCAGGCCCGTAAAGCCCTGCAAGTCCTCAACGTCCGCTTTCATCATCCGCATGTCACCCCAGGCCATGCGGTCCCGAATGGTGTTCATCAGACCGTTTTTGGACGCGTCCGAAAAAAACTCCCCCACGGTTTGCTGCTCACGGTTGTAGTAATCCGCCATCATTTTCAGGTTGCGCATGATGCGGTCACCGGAATGGGGGTGCTTGTCAGTCAACTGCACCACGTACTCGCGGTCATAACGAAACGGCTCACGTTTTTCCGGTTCGATCACAATGGCACCATAGGCGCCATCCGGCTCCTGAAAACCAGAGTGGCTGTGGAACCAGTAAGTGCCTGCCTGCTGGATAGGAAATTCATAAGTAAAGGTTTCACCCGGCTTGATGCCTGGGAAACTTATGCCGGGTACACCGTCCTGATCAAAAGGAAGGATCAACCCATGCCAGTGAATGGACGTCATCTCATCCAGGTTATTGGTCACGTTGATCCGGACGTTCTCGCCTTCCTTGAAACGCATTACCGGTCCCGGAGATGCGCCGTTGTATCCAATGCCTTCCTTCACAAAATCGCCGGTATCAATTTTTACCCGGTCGACCGTAAGGTCGTATTCGCCGGCCAGAACCATGGCTGGCATCAGCAGGCTCAAAAGCCCTGTCAAAAAGCGTGGTTTCATCTGTGTTGCTCCGAACTACACGTCATTGAAGCCGGGCCGAGAAACGTGTCTCAGCCCCGCGCTCGCGGACCTCAGTTAAGCGAGTTACTCGAAATTGACCTCTCCGTACATCCCGGCCTGATAGTGGCCCGGCACGTTGCAGGCAAATTCGATATTGCCTTTATCAGAGAACTTCCATACCACTTCTTTACTTTGGCCCGGTTCCAGCAACACGCTGTTCGGGTCGTCATGCTTCATGGAATGGCCATTCCCCATATCCATATTCATCATGTCGTGGTTCAGCTTGCCGCCCTGGATGACGCCATGCTCAACCATCATCATCATTTTCTCTTGATGAGCTTCGTGCATGTCGGGAGTGCCAACACTGAACTCATGGACGAGGTTTCCCTTGTTCTCCACCACGAAGCGAACGGTTTCACCCGGCTTTACACTGATTTCTTCGGGTTCGTAGTAGTTGTCGTACATCTCGACAGTTACGGTTCGGCTGGCCTCCGACGCTTTGCCAGGTTCACCGCTTGTAGCGCCGTGCCCGTGGCCACCATCATGGGCGCCAGCCGCAAACGCTGTTGCCGACATTGAAAGCGCCATACCCGCTACGAATAGTTTTGATGCATTCATCTTTTTATCCTCTGTAAAATATTGCTCGAAAAACACTGCAGGATTCAGCCCCAATCTTGAGCAATGTCCAGAATCGGTTGTTATCTTCTCTCACTAACCTGAATTCTTTCTGAATAACTCGAACTATTTTCCGTTCAGGCTGAATTCAGGTTAATCAGTCACACTTTCGACCGCGGACCATACATAGAAGGAAAAACTCATGCGTTTACTGCTCGTCGAAGATGACCGCTTGCTTGCTGAGGGTCTGGTCAGGCAGTTGGGAAAAGCAGGTTTCAGCGTTGATACAAGTCCCAGTGCCCGAGAAGCCGTCGTTCTGGGTGAGCAAGAGGATTACCGTGCTGTTGTTCTGGACCTGGGTCTACCTGATGGCAACGGGCTGGACGTATTGAGAAAGTGGCGAACGAATCACGTCAGCTGTCCGGTCTTGATTCTGACCGCGAGAGGCGATTGGCAGGATAAGGTTAACGGCTTAAAAGCCGGGGCAGACGATTACCTGGCAAAACCTTTTCAGACAGAAGAGCTAATCGCACGCCTCAACGCACTCGTGCGTCGAAGTGAAGGAAGGGGCCATGCTCAGGTTAAAGCCGGCCGCTTTGAACTGGACGAAAACCGCCAGAGTCTCAAGATGGACGACGGCGTGGAACATACACTTACCGGCACCGAATTCCGGCTGCTACGTTGTTTGATGAGCCGCCCTGGCCACGTCTTTTCCAAAGAACAACTAATGGAACAGCTTTACAACTTGAATGATAGCCCGAGCGAAAACGTCATTGAGGCGTATATTCGGAGGTTAAGGAAGCTAGTGGGCAGCGAAACCATCTCAACACGACGCGGCCAGGGGTACATTTTTAATGCGATTCCTTAAAAAGCCTGCGTCCGTAAAAGGAACCTTGCTTGCGCTGTTACTGCCCGCCGGAATTGGTCTAATGGGGGTGGCGTGGTTGGTCCATGGCTTGCTGCTCGACCGAATGTCTCGGGAATTCGTTGAAAGCCGACTGAAAGATGAAGTCGTTTTCCTTGAGCACCAGATTCGCGACGCGAATGGTGAAGTTGACACTCTCCAGACGGGCGATTATTTCCAGGATGTTTTTCATCATGCCTTTGCCATACATACACCCGAACAGACCATCATTTCACCCGATACTTGGGAGCCCTTGTTAACGCCTCTGATTGAAAACGAAGAAGACGGAACCGTTCGCGTAGAAGATGCCGAAACCACTGATACTCCCTTAGACATCCTCGCCTACCGAAAGTCTTTTCAGGTCGGTGAAACACCCATCGTCGTAATCGTTTCTGAAGATCTGGGTGCGCTGAAACGCAGCCAAGCTGCACTTCATACCTGGACCGCCGTAGTATCAGTTCTGTTGATTATGCTCTTGGTCGCCGTGCTCTGGTTCGGAATCACGATGTCCATGCGACCGGTTGTCACACTCAAAGCCGCATTAAAAAGACTCCAGGACGGAGAGATCTCCCGAATCAACGTTCAGTCGCCAGAGGAGTTCCACCCGCTGGTTCTTCAACTAAATCAGTTGCTGGACTCCTTAGATCAGCGACTGGAGCGCTCCAGGGACGCTCTCGCAAACCTGTCTCATAGCGTCAAAACCCCCATCGCAGCCGTCCGGCAGATACTGGAAGACGACACACGTCCTCTCGACACCAATCTAAGGCGCCAGATGGTGGAGCGACTAAGCGATATCGACAGGCAATTAGAAGCTGAAATGCGTCGAAGCAGTTTTGCAGGGCCCCAGATTGGAAAAAGCGCCTACCCCATAAAACAGGCACGGGATCTTTTGTGGATGCTCGGTCGTTTATATCCGGAAAAGTCGTTTGAACTATCGAGTTCTCTGCCTGAAGACAGCCGATGGCCGATAGAAGAACATGATCTAAATGAAGTATTGGGCAACTTACTCGACAATGCTGGCAAATGGTCTTCGAGATGCGTAGAGCTCTCTGTGGAACAAGGCAGCGGCTTCAAGCGAATAGTTGTTGCTGATGATGGCCCAGGGGTTAATCACAAGGATTTAGCCAGTTTGGGCCAAAGGGGTCTGCGGCTAGATGAGCAAACACCTGGGCACGGTCTCGGCCTTGCTATCGTTCGAGATATAGTGACTCGCTATGAAGGTAAAATCAGCTTTTCGACTAAGTCCTGTAGCGGTTTACGCGTTTCTATCGAATTATTAAGATAAAATCGAATGTTCGCTTTTGTTTAGCAGCGGACCGATCGAGGCGTCCGGTGGAGGCCGTAGGCCAGCAAGGTCAGGGACTGGCGAGCCTAAGAGAGACAGAGAGAAATAGATTTCTCTCTGTCCGGTTGCTGCAATTTGTGAAATTAAGATGGGTTATGCCGCTTATTAGTTAAAGATGACCAGGCTGCTCCCGCAAGCATGGGGGTGTACGAATTTTTGTGTAACCGGCTAATGAGCGACACTGTCGCTCCGAACCGGAGACACGATGAGCAAGAAACTACATCCCATCACCGACGAGCTGCTGGATCAGCTCTTGGCCAACTATCAAAAACCTGAAGAC
>NZ_JBSXON010000016.1:0-15576 GCF_056859475.1 Halopseudomonas sp. L-58 | reverse complement strand
ACCAGCGACTGCTCGAACCCATCGGATATATACCGCCGGCAGAGGCTGAGGCAAACTACTATCGGCAACTAGCCAGTCAGGCTTCCAAGGTGGCGGCTTGACTTAAACCAAACAGCCTCCGCGAAACCCGGGGCGGTTCAGAACCAGCTCAATCAGCAATGGCCCCTTTGCTGATACCGTAGGTGTTGAAGGCGAGCAGGTTCTGGGCAAACGATCTCGGCTAGGTCAAAGCGCTCTTCTGTTGAATACCTACTTCCACCAGGCAGAGCTTGCGACATGGGACGATCTGGCCATTGAAAGTCGAGCTAAAGCCCTGCTGAAAGCCGCGCTACTTGTGTGGCAGAAGCCGGTAGACGGCACCGCCGCACCCGTTGCGGTAGCGTCGGCGATCTCCAGGTGCCCAGCTCAGGACGTTTGATTGCCCGATAAGGAGGCAGTGTGAGAGATCCACATGTAGAGGCGGTCTACTTCAAGGTCAGCTCCGGCGAGGACATCTCCTACAAGGATCCGGATCCATTGACGTTCCAGAACCATCTTGGCGAGTACTGTCTCTCGGACGGAGTGCTGAAGGTTGTCCCAGCCGAGCATTTTGGTAGCGGCCAGGAAGCTTGCCAGGCTATTGACGGATTTCTTCGTGCTTGGGAGATTGAGGCGGATCTCAAGAAGAATCCTGGAACGATTAGATTCACATACTCCCACGTTGATTTGATTGATCGTAATCCCCCGCCACCAGGAAAGCCTCAAGTTGTACAGGCAGTAGGCATCTGCTCAGGGGTTGCTATCGCCGATAACTTCCATTTCCATGTGGCTCTTGGGCGTTACCCCGAACCGCCAGAGCGCTTTAGTGCGTCGGAGCATGCCCAACATGCCTATCGGCGATGGTTGAGCTACCGAAATGGGCAGGAGCCATTGCAGGCCATGGCGTACTTCGTCATCACGCTCGTCGAGCGAATTGCAGGCAGCAGAGCAAAGGCCTGCGAACTGTTTAAAATCGATATGGCAGTGCGTACCAAAATGGGCGATCTGTGTAGCGAACGCGGTAGTGCCTTGACGGCCAGGAAAGCACAGTCAGCGGGCTTTGATGAGCTTTCCCCTATTGAAAAAAACTGGTTGGAGCAAGCGGTCAAGCGACTGATTCTCAGGCTGGGAGAGCAGGCTTCTGGTCAGTCCCTGGATCAGATAACTATGGAGAATGTTGAGCAGCTTTGAACTGCTCAGCTAATGGCGAATGTAACTGTCGTGCCTACCGCGACCATTGTTTGGGCCATAAGTGATCGCACAAAAAGGCCCGCGCTGAGCGGGCTTGGAATGTGTCCGAATACGTGTGTCTGCAGGGGCATGTCTCGGGTGCGGTAATATAGTTCTTCACAACCTACGTTGATAATGAGCATTCCATCTATGGCTCTGCCACCGCTCAGGTAGGGCGGCCCGTGCGTAATCAGGACGTCGGTGTCATCTGGAATAAGACCCCACTGTGATCTCAAAGAACTCCCTCGATCTAGCATGAATGCGCCTCCGTGAAAGCGGGGTGTCCACGGTGATCCCCAGAACTTAACTCCCCCGATTTCTACTCCGCTGTCCTGAAGGTAATGGGTGGTCGGAAGCAGTTTTGGAATCAGCTCGGGGTGCTTTTCGATTGCATCGTCGTGATTGCCGGCAACCAAAATTTTGTGGCCATGTCGATTTAAACATGTGACGAACGCTAATGTCCGACCTCTGCCAGTCATGGCTGGCAGGGGTCAGCAAGATCAGGCTTTTATAATAATTTGTGGGTTAATCAACCCCAAATTGCACCCTCGACTTTTTGCTTTGAGGGGAGCTGCACCTCAACGGCGTCTCCATTAAAGCGCACCGGCCAGACGTTTAACGTTTGTTCAGGATATTCGAGGCAAGTGCCGTCTTGTAAGCGAAAGTGCTGTTTATAAAGCGGCGCAGCCACCACTAAATCTCCAGCCAAGCTACCCACCAAACCACGACCAATCACATTTGCGCCCGACTTCGGATCGCGGTTTTCAATTGCGAACAAGCGATTACCTTCCGGCTCATTGGGCAGATAGAACAGCGCCACTTGGACGCCATTCAACCAAGCCACCACGCCGGAATTAGCGACCAAGTCCTGACGGCGACATAAGGTTTGCCAGTAGGTGTATTGGGCAACAGCGGCAGTATTAGCTTGGCTCATCAGACAATCTCCTCTGCGGCTACTAGGTGCAGCTCTTCTGCACGAATCGGGCGGCGTTGGCCGCGTTCTTTGACGAACTGAATATCTGGGTCAGCGCCGTTATTGTTGACGAAGGTACGGAAGCGTTTGAGCTTTTCTGGGTCTTTTAGGGCGTTGGCCCATTCGCATTCATAGCGGTCAACCACTAACTGCATCTGCCCTTCCAACTCTGCAGCCAGCCCCAAGCTGTCGTCGATAATCACGGCCTTCAGATAGTCCAAACCGCCCTCCAGGCTTTCGCGCCATACAGACGTGCGTTGCAGCTTGTCGGCTGTGCGGATATAGAACATCAGGAAGCGGTCGATGTAGCGGATCAAAGTGTCGTCATCGAGGTCGGTGGCGAACAATTCGGCGTGGCGCGGGCGCATACCGCCGTTGCCACTGATGTACAAGTTCCAGCCCTTCTCAGTAGCGATTACGCCAACGTCTTTGCTTTGCGCTTCTGCGCATTCGCGGGTACAACCAGATACCGCAAATTTAAGCTTGTGCGGTGAGCGCAGACCCTTGTAGCGGTCCTCAATCCTCAAAGCCATTTGGACACTATCTTGCACGCCATAACGGCACCAGGTACTGCCCACGCAACTTTTCACAGTGCGGGTGGACTTGCCATAGGCGTGACCAGTTTCAAAGCCGGCAGCAATCAGCTCCCCCCAGATATCTGGCAGTTCGTGCAGTTGCGCGCCGAACAGGTCGATACGCTGGCCGCCAGTGATCTTGGTATACAGGTCGTACTTTTTCGCCACTGCACCAATTGCAATCAAACCATCTGGGCTGATCTCGCCACCGGGAATCCGCGGCACCACTGAGTAGGTACCGTTCTTCTGCATGTTGGCCATAAAGGTGTCGTTGGTGTCTTGCAGTGGTACCAGCCAGGGCTCTTGAATTTGGCGGTTCCAGCACGACGCCAGAATGGAGCCCACGACCGGTTTGCAGATATCACAACCCAGTTGGCCTTTGCCATGGCGGGCCAGCAGTTCGTCAAAGGTTTCGATGCCTTCAACACGAACCACGGAGTAAAGCTCCTGACGGGTGAATGCAAAGTGCTCGCACAAGCTCTTGTCAACGCTAACGCCACGAGCAGTAAGCTCATGCTCGAACACCTGCTTAAGCAAGCTGGCGCAACCACCGCAACCAGTGGCGGCTTTGGTCTGTGTTTTGAGGCCGGCAAGGTCGTCACAACCAGCGTCGATAGCGCTGCAGATCGCCCCTTTACTGACGTTATGGCAGGAGCATACGGTGGCAGTGGCTGGCAGGGCATCGACGCCTAGCGTAGGTGCGGCTTCGCTCCGGGGCAAAATCAACGACGAGGGATCGGCAGGAAGAGTAATGCCGTTTTGTACATATTGCAGCAAGGTGTCGTAGTAGCTGTTATCTCCTACCAAAACCGCTCCCAGGG
Source organism: Halopseudomonas sp. L-58 (assembly GCF_056859475.1). Taxonomy (NCBI): domain Bacteria; kingdom Pseudomonadati; phylum Pseudomonadota; class Gammaproteobacteria; order Pseudomonadales; family Pseudomonadaceae; genus Halopseudomonas; species Halopseudomonas sp. L-58. The sequence goes on along the minus strand of NZ_JBSXON010000016.1, from coordinate 11,959 downwards.
CTTGCTTGCCGTCGGCAGAAACCACCAAGCGACGATAGCTGCCGCTGGCCTCATCAATAAAGCGGTAGCTGCGCGATCCGGCAATGGTGCCCTGGGCATCGCCAATGGAACCGACATCGACCCCAAGTAGTTTGAGCTTTGTCGACATATCAGCCCCCATAAACGGGTCAGCTGCTTCGTTACATAGCTGCGCGGCTACGCTGCGGGCCATTTGGTAACCCGGCGCAACCAAACCAAAGATGCTGCCATTCCATGCCGCACATTCGCCGATAGCGTAGATGTTAGCGTCGCTGCTGCGACATTGGCTGTCGATGGCGATACCGCCACGTGGTCCTAGCTCTAATTCGCATTGTTTGGCCAGGGCATCCTGAGGGCGAATGCCTGCGGAGAAAACGATCAGGTCTGTTTCCAAGAACTCATCGTTGGCGAAGTTCATTCGGTAGCGATATTCGCAGCCGGCTGAAATCGACTGGGTACTGCGAGATAAATGCACGCTAACGCCAAGGGCTTCGATACGCGACTTCAGGGCATGGCCACCGTGGTCATCCAACTGCACAGGCATCAAACGTGGAGCGAACTCCACCACATGGGCTTCCAAGCCCAAACTCTTAAGGGCGTTGGCCGCTTCCAGACCGAGTAAACCGCCCCCCACCACTACGCCACGGCGGGCGTTCTTGGCGGCTGCTTGGATGGTATCGAGGTCGGCCAGAGTACGGTAGACCAATCGAGAGTTACCGGCGGCACCTTCAATCGGCGGCACAAAGGGGAACGAGCCGGTTGCCAGTACAAGCTGGTCATAGAGCACGCAACCATTTGCGGTAATTATCTTGCGGCTGTCGCGGTCGATTTCCAGCACCGGCACACTCAGGTGCAGAGTGACACCTGGGGTTTGATAAAGCGCCGAGTCGCCAAGGGCGAGGGATTCTGCATCGCGGCCACCGAAGTATTCGGACAGGTGCACACGGTCGTAGGCGCGCAGCGGCTCTTCGCTGAACACATGAATCTGGTAGCGGCTCAACGCACCGCGTTGAACTAACTGTTCTAAGCAGTGATGACCAACCATGCCGTTGCCAATGATGACCAATTGCTGAAGATCTGTACTGTTCATGTGTAAATCCGCCCACGCCGCTACGGTTTGTTTTGAGCAAAAAAAAACGCCTGGAACCAAGAGGTTCCAGGCGCCTTTGCCTGTTCGTACTGCCGGCCTATACGCCTGATGCAGTCCTTGTCACCCGGACTTTTCTCAGTCAACGATCGCCATTGATCGACGGGGTGCCTCACCTACGCAATGGCAGTGAGCTGATCGAGACTATGCAGTGGCTGTGCCAGAAATTTATTAGCCTTCTGCAAACGCCACATTTACGGGCTTCCTGCCAGACAGGGGAATTAGCTCACGTACCAATTCAGAACTAAAACAGTGCAGTTTTCGATCTATCGCCCCAATGTGACGCAATTTAGACATCACAAAGTACTCGTCTAAGTGGTTTCAGCTTCGATGCTTTTAAAGTCAAGAACTCGCAACTGAAGCCGCTCACACTGTGCCGCGTAAGAGTTTGCGATGCTTTTGGCCCAACCATTGCTTCGTATACGCAAAGGCCGTCAACGAAGATGGTCGAAACATTCAAGCAATACACACGACAAAGGCGCCGTGCAGTTCCCGTTAAAAGACGAGGAGCAGCATGGCGCCTTTGTCGTTTCCACAGATGGATACGACGATGTCAGCAAAACCGACGGTCAGCAAAACAGTGCGAAGCGTATGCCCTTACTGTGGGGTGGGCTGTGGCATTGTTATGCAGGTAGAAGACAACCTGATCGTCAAAGTTTCCGGAGATAAACAGCACCCAAGTAACTTCGGTCGCCTGTGCACCAAGGGCACTACCTGCGGCCAAGCCGTCGCTAACAGTGGACGTATGGAGTACGCGTTTGTGCGCCAGGCGCGCAGCTGCGACCCGATGCGCGTGGCCATCGACGAAGCCATCGATACTACCGCCAGGCGCCTGCGCGACATCATTGACGCGCATGGTCCGGATGCCGTGGCCCTGTATGTCAGTGGGCAAATGTCCTTGGAGGCGCAGTACCTGGCCAACAAACTTACCAAGGGTTTTATTCGCAGCAGCCATATCGAATCCAACTCTCGGCTGTGTATGGCCAGCGCCGGCAGCGGCTACAAACAATCCCTCGGTGCCGATGGCCCACCCGGCGCGTACAGCGACTTTGAACACAGCGATGTGTTTTTAGTGATCGGTTCCAATATGGCCGACTGCCATCCAATCCTATTTCTGCGCCTGCTCGACCGAGTTAAGACCGGGGCCAAGCTGATCGTCATCGACCCGAGGCGCACTGCCACTGCAGAAAAGGCCAGTCTGTACCTACAAATCGCCCCGGGCACAGATCTGGCGCTGCTCAATGGTTTGCTTCATTTACTGATGAAAAACGGCCATACCGACCCAGCGTTTATAGCTGAATTCACCGAAGGCTGGGATGTAATGCCGAGTTTTCTTGAGGACTACTCGCCCGAAAAAGTCGCCGCCATCACCGGCCTGAACGAGGCTGATATTCGCCAGACTGCGCAATGGCTAGGTGAAGCAAAAAACTGGATGAGCTGCTGGACCATGGGCCTTAACCAAAGCATACAAGGAACCTGGCACACCAACGCCCTATGTAACTTGCACCTTGCCACCGGCGCCATTTGCCGTCCAGGCAGCGGGCCGTTCTCCCTTACCGGCCAACCTAATGCCATGGGTGGGCGCGAGATGGGCTATATGGGCCCAGGCCTACCAGGACAACGCTCTGCCTTGATAGCAGAGGACCGTGCGTTCATTGAACGAATTTGGGCCCTCAAGCCCGGCAGTTTGCGCAGTGAGGGTGGCGATGGCACGGTGGCCCTATTCGAGGCCATGGCCGCTGGTGAAGTTAAAGCCTGTTGGATTATTTGTACCAATCCGGTGGCCAGTGTGCCCAATCGCAAAACCGTGATTGAGGCATTGCAAAAGGCAGAACTGGTAATCACTCAGGACGCTTACCTGGATACCGAAACCAATCGCTACGCCGACATCCTGCTACCAGGGGCGCTGTGGGCGGAAGCCGAGGGGGTGATGATCAACTCCGAGCGCAACCTTACGCTAATGCAGGAAGCCGTAATGCCGCCAGGCGATACCTTGCCTGACTGGGAAATTATCGCCCGTGTAGCCTGCGCCATGGGCTACAGCGAGGCGTTTAGCTACACCAGCGCAAGCGAAGTATTTGAAGAAATCAAACGCTGCTGGAACCCCCAAACCGGCTATGACATTCGTGGTGCCAGCTATGAACGCCTACGCGAGCAACCGCTTCAATGGCCTATTGCCGATAGCAATGCGGTCACGCGCAATCCAATCCGTTACTTGAATAACAATGTCAGTCAATGCTTGAAACTGGCTGCAGATGGCAGCCAACCTGCACTAGTGTTTGCAACAGAAAGCGGCAAAGCGCAGTTCTTTGCACGCCCCCATTTGCTGCCTGCAGAACTGCCCGACGAGGCATTCCCTCTGGTGCTCAATACAGGTCGCTTGCAGCATCATTGGCACACCCTAACCAAGACCGGCAAAGTGCCCACGCTGAACAAACTCCATCCCGGCCCCTTTGTAGAAATTCACCCGAGCGACGCCACCCGCCTGGCCATTAATGAACGCGACGACGTGGAAATTCGCTCCCGCCATGGCGTCGCGGTACTACCAGCTCTAATCAGCGACCGTGTGCGCCCAGGCAACTGCTTTGCGCCCTTCCACTGGAACGATGTGTTTGGTGAACAGCTGGCCATTAACGCTGTGACCAGCGACGACATAGACCCCATATCCTTTCAGCCGGCATTCAAGTTCTGCGCAGTCAATCTAAAAGCCGTCAGATCTGCGCTGTCCATTCTAGGGACAACTGTTTCCGAGGAGCCCCACCCCATGCAGACCAATGCCTTTGCTCGCCTGCTAAACCTCGACCCCCCGGCAAATTTGCAACTAAACGCTGCCGAGCAGCTTTATATGCAGGGTTATCTGTTGGGTCTCAGTAGCGTTGAAGGGTGTTTAAGTGGCGTACCTACCCTACCCACCAGTGCACCGCTAACGGAAAACAAACGCCTCTTGCTGGACGGCATGTTGGCAGGATTGTTTTCTCGCCAAAGCGCCGGTGTGACTATGACCAGCGATACGTCAGGACTGCTTAGCGCAACACAAGCTGACCTGATGAGCCCGCAGTGGTTGGTGCTGTGGGCCTCACAAACCGGCAATAGCGAAGGCTTGGCCGAAGCCTTCACACAACGCCTAGTCAGTAAAGGCCAACGCGCGCGCATGTTGGCTATGGATAACGCCGAGCTGGAGGACCTGCGAGGCGCTGCCTGCGTACTTTTGGTGACCAGCACCTTTGGCGATGGCGAGCCACCGGACAATGCCATCAGTTTTTGGGCCAGCCTAGAAAATGCCGAAGCCCAAGCCTTGGCAAACATCCGTTACAGCGTGTTGGCGCTAGGCGACTCCAATTACGACCAATTCTGTGGTTTTGGTCGCAAGCTGGATGAGCGCCTAGCAGCCCTTGGCGGCGAACGCCTGCACCCGCGACAAGATTGCGAACCAGACTTTCAACAAGTCGCTGAGCAATGGCTGGAAAAAATCTGTACAACCATGCCAAGCGGGTCCATTGCCACAATGGAAAAAAACTACAACGTGCTGCAAGCCTCCGTCGAGAGCAGTCGCTATAACCGTCACAGCCCGCTGACCAGTCGATTGCTAGAAAACCGCATTCTCAACAGCCCGGGGGCGCAGAAGGAAACCCGCCATATCGTCTTCGATCTCGGCGACCACGATTTCCCCTACCAAGCCGGGGATGCCCTGGGTGTATGGCCAAAAAATTGCCCAGAGCAGGTCAACGCCTTTCTGGAGGCCTTGCAGCTTGATGGTAATTGCAGCGTTGAACTGAAAGAACAACCACCCATGCCCTTGCGCATAGCCCTTGAGGAGCATTTGGAAATCGCCCGAATCACCCCTCAGCAACTGCAATGGTTATGCGAGCGCTCGGCCAGTCCGCTCTTGGCGGAGCTGCTGCGCAGCGGCGAACAAAACGACCTCAAGGATTGGCTCTGGGGACGTCAATTGCTCGACCTGTTGTTGGAGTTCCCCATACACCTCAACAACAACGAACTGCTGAGCTTTCTCAAACCTCTGCAGCCGCGCCTATATTCCATTTCATCGAGCCCTAAAGCGCATCCGAATCAAGTGCATATCACCGTTTCTACCGTGCGCTACCGGCACCAGAACAAGGAGCGTGGCGGCGTTTGTTCAACCTTTCTAGCCGACCGTGCAGAGAGCCAAGGCGCAAGGATATTTCTGCAACGCTCGGCACACTTTCGCCCCCCGCAAGATCCGCAGATGCCGCTGATCATGATTGGCCCAGGAACCGGAATTGCCCCGTTCCGCGCCTTTCTGCAGGAGCGACAAGCCCAAGGCGGAATTGGCAAAAACTGGTTGTTCTTTGGCGAACAACGCGCCGAAAGCGACTTTTACTATCACGATGAACTGCGTAACTGGCAACTTAGCGGCCTACTCACTCGTCTAGACACTGCCTTCTCCCGGGACCAGGCAGAAAAAATCTATGTGCAACAACGCATGCTCGAACATGGCGCGTTGCTGTGGAGCTGGCTGCAACAAGGTGCATCGGTATGCGTCTGCGGTGACGCCGCACGCATGGCCAAAGACGTCGACGCCGCCCTAAAAAAGATCGTGCATGTACATGGGAAAATGAGCAGTGGCGCTGCCGCCCTGTACGTAAGCGGTATGAGCAAAGAGCGGCGGTATTTGCGCGATGTGTATTGATGCCCGTGTTTGCTGGGATTGCGACTGAAACCGCTCCTACACAGATCAAAAAGTGAACCCACCTAACACGACCACGGCACAGCAATTGCTGTGCTTTTTGCGGTCTAGGTTTTCAGGAATACCCCTATGAGCGATGGCCTGCATATGCACTCTCTGGCCTGGGTTGGGGGCAGCGATGCTCCAGAAAAGAATGCCCTTAATATCGGCTATATGCCGCTGACGGACTGCGCCTCCATGGTCGTGGCAGCCACACAGGGGTTTGGCCAGCCCTACGGCTTAACCCTCAATCTCAGACGCCAGACCTCCTGGGCAGGCATAAATGACAAGCTGCTTAGCGGCGAACTGGACGCTGCCCACAGCCTGTACGGTATGATCTATGCCATTCAGTTGGGTATCAGCGGCGCCGCTGCAACTGATATGGCCATACTTATGGGTTTGAACCAGAATGGCCAGAGCATCAATCTGTCACAGCCACTGAAAGAAGCTGGCGTGACCAGCGCCAGTGCACTGCAACAGCACGCGCACCAAAAAGGCACAAAACTTACCTTCGCCCAGACTTTCCCAACCGGCACCCATGCCATGTGGCTTTATTACTGGTTGGCCAGCCAGGGCATTCACCCGCTGCAGGATGTAAACAGCGTGATAGTGCCGCCGCCGCAAATGCTCGCGCATTTGGAAGCCGGACGCATTGATGGCTTTTGCGTGGGCGAGCCTTGGTCTGCCCATGCCGTGGAGCATGGCCAGGGCTTTACCCTAACCACCAGCCAAGCAATCTGGCCGGACCATCCGGAAAAAGTCTTGGCCTGCACACGCGAATTTGTTGAGCAAAACCCCAATGCCGCCCGCGCTTTGGTGATGTCGGTATTGGATGCCAGCCGGTTTATTGAGAAAAGCCTCGAAAACCGCCGTAGCACAGCACAACTTTTGAGCTGCAGTGAGTTCCTCGATGCACCGTTATCGAGTGTCGAACCGCGCCTGCTAGGCGAGTACTGCGATGGCCTGGGCAATCGATGGCATGATGCTCACTCCTTGCGCTTTCATAACAACGGTGCCACTAACTTTCCCTACCTGTCGGACGGGATGTGGTTTCTCACTCAATTCCGTCGTTGGGGTTTGCTGCGCGAGGACCCTGACTATCTCGCCGTCACTAGCCAGGTACAGCAAACTGAGCTGTACAGCGCCGCCGCAACCGCCCTGAACATTCCTGTGCCTGATACCGCAATACGCAGCAGCCGCCTGCTTGATGGAAGCGTATGGAATGGTGCCGACCCTGCCGGCTATGCCCGCAGTTTTACCCTGCATGCCCTCAATGACCACTGACTGAAGATGGCCGCCATGCTACGTATCTTGCTGATCAACGACACATCCAAAAAAGTTGGACGTTTGCGCACTGCCTTGAGCGAAGCGGGCTTTGAAGTGATCGACGAATCTGGGCTGACCATCGACTTGCCCACCCGTGTTGAATCCGTGCGGCCGGATGTGGTTTTGATCGACACTGAGTCACCAAGCCGCGATGTGATGGAACAGGTGGTGCTTGTGACCCGCGATCAGCCACGGCCGATTGTGATGTTTACAGACGAACACGATCCCGGTGTCATGCGCCAGGCGATTAAGTCTGGGGTGAGCGCCTATATCGTCGAAGGCATTCATGCCCAGCGCCTGCAGCCGATCATGGACGTGGCCATGGCGCGCTTTGAAAGCGACCAGATGCTGCGTTCGCAACTGCACGCCCGAGACCAGCAGTTGGCTGAACGCAAACGGATTGAATTAGCCAAAGGCATGTTGATGAAGATGAAAGACTGCAACGAAGAGGATGCGTACACCCTGATGCGTCGCCAAGCCATGAGCAAACAACAGAAGCTGATTCAGGTGGCAGAGCAGATTATCGCGATGAATGAGTTGCTGGGTTAACCGTAAAAACAGTAACTGCCCGATAGGCCTCTAAGAAAACCAAACGCTGCGCCTGCTCCATAACACAGCACACTGCACCAAGAGCGATGGCGTTCAGCCTGAAAGGCTCTGTAAACAGAAGCGAAACCATTGATCTAGAGACCCCAATACATAATGGCATAGAAGCTGCTTACTATTCTTACAGGTAGCCAACGGCGGTTGCCCCATCACGACAATGACGTCGCACTCCCCTCGCTAAAGCGAACTTGGGACTGCGGCGTTTTTGCGTTTATGGCCTTGGAAACGGGGCTTGGTGGGCAGCTTTCCAAGCTACCCACCTGCAAACATAACTACCTATTTGCAGATGAGGTGCTGGGAATGAACACCAACAGTTTCTGGAAAGCCGGTCACACCCCAACGTTGTTTGCCGCCTTCTTGTATTTCGATTTGAGCTTTATGGTTTGGTACCTGTTAGGCCCAATGGCAGTTCAGATTGCTACAGACCTGCAATTAACCACTCAGCAACGCGGATTTATGGTGGCTACGCCGATCCTTGCTGGCGCTCTATTGCGTTTTTTTATGGGCATGCTGGCGGATCAGTTGTCGCCAAAAACTGCAGGCATCTTCGGTCAGGTAGTGGTCATCGGTGCACTGCTGGCAGCTTGGCAACTGGGCATCCATAGCTATGAACAAGCGTTGCTGCTGGGCGTATTCCTCGGCATGGCAGGTGCGTCTTTTGCCGTGGCCTTGCCGCTGGCTTCGCAGTGGTACCCTGCAGAGCACCAAGGCAAAGCTATGGGCATTGCCGGGGCGGGTAACTCTGGAACTGTTATCGCCGCCTTGGCTGCCCCCGTGTTAGCCACCGCCTTTGGCTGGAACAATGTGTTTGGCCTGGCTCTGATCCCGCTGCTACTGACCCTGATAGCCTTCGCCTTGATGGCGCGCAACGCACCCAATCGAAGCAAAGCAAAATCCATGGCCGATTACTTCAAGGCTCTGGGCGACCGTGATAGCTGGTGGTTTATGTTCTTCTACAGCGTCACCTTTGGCGGCTTTATCGGCCTTGCCAGCGCTCTGCCTGGTTATTTCCACGACCAATACGGCCTTAGCCCGGTCACAGCCGGTTACTACACTGCGGCCTGCGTGTTTGGTGGTAGCTTGATGCGCCCATTGGGCGGAGCCCTCGCTGACCGCTTCGGCGGTATTCGCACCTTACTTGGTATGTATGCAGTGGCGTCCATTTGTATTGCGGCGGTGGGCTTCCATCTTTCCAGTTCAGTGGCGGCATTGGCCTTGTTCGTTAGCGCCATGTTGGGATTGGGTGCAGGTAACGGTGCCGTGTTCCAACTGGTGCCACAGCGCTTTCGTAAAGAGATTGGCGTGATGACCGGTCTTATCGGTATGGCCGGCGGTATAGGCGGTTTCCTCCTGGCTGCTGGCCTCGGAGCAATCAAACAGAATACCGGCGACTACCAAATCGGACTGTGGTTATTTGCCAGCTTGGGTCTAATTGCTTGGTTTGGTTTGCACGGCGTGAAAAATCGCTGGAGAACCACGTGGGGTTCGGCTGCTTTGACTGCTGCAAGGGTCTGAGTAAACCATCATGGGCCTACGACTGAGCTGCGCCGAGTACAGCGCCAGCGGACCGCGCGCGGAAAACCAGGACGCGGTGCGCTTGGTCACTCCGGCGCCTTCGCTGGCTGGCAGCAAGGGGTTTTTATTTGCCTTGGCTGACGGCGTAAGCCAATGCGCAGACGGCGGCCTGGCTGCACGTTCAACTTTGCAAGCCCTGGCTCACGATTATTACGCAACCCCCGAAACCTGGGGCGTGGCGCAAGCCCTGGACCGTCTGCTGCTGGCACAAAACCGCTGGTTACATGCCAATGGCGGCGGCCAGCCGCTGCTCACAACCCTCAGCGCTTTGGTGCTGCGCGGCAGGTACTTTACGCTCGCGCATATCGGCGACTGCCGGGTGTACCGCTGGTTTTGCGGGCAGTTACAGCGCATCAGTGAAGACCACGTCTGGGGCCAACCGGGTATGCAGCATGTGCTCAAGCGAGCCATGGGCTTGGAGCAGCATGTAGTAGTGGATTACCTGAATGGTGAGTTACGCCCTGGCGAGAGTTTCCTGCTAGTCAGCGATGGCGTTTGGGCCACCTTAAGTGAGGCCTCGATTGCCAGTATTCTGTGTGATGAACAGCAACTGCAAGCAGCCACCCAGGCTCTGGTTAGCGCTGCCCATCATGCTGGCAGCCAGGACAACGCAAGTGCTGTGTTGGTGCGGGTCGATGAGCTGGGAGAGATCAGCTTGAGCGACACTCTGGGGCAGCTGGAGCAATGGCCAGTTCCACCAGTTTTAAAACCCGGGCAGCTATTTGAAGGTTGGCAGGTGGAAGCCCTCTTGGGGCAAAGCCGGCAGTCAGTGCTGTACCGGGTGTATGACAAACAGCAACAACCCTGGCTGTTAAAAACCCTACCAGCCAGCAGGGAAAGTGACAGCACAGCAGGGAATGCCCTATTGCAGGAAGAGTGGTTTCTGCGGCGGGTGGCCGGGCGTTACTTTCCCGAAGTGCACCACGCCAACCAGCGTCAGCACCTTTACTACCTGATGCGCGAATACTCCGGCATCACCCTGGCCGAGCACTATCACATGCACGGCACCTTCGGCCTTAATCAATGGCTGGAAATCGCCCAGCGCCTTATAAAGGCGCTGGGCATGCTGCATCGACGTAACATAGTCCATCGGGATATCAAGCCGGAGAATCTGCTGCTCAGTGCTGATGGCGAGCTGCGAATCCTGGATTTCGGTTTGGCTTATTGCCCTGGACTTTCCAATCAGGCAGTGGGTGAGTTGCCCGGCACGCCCAGTTTTATTGCCCCGGAAGCCTATGCGGGCGCGCAGCCCAGTGCTGCGCAAGACATCTATAGCGCCGGCGTTACGCTGTATTACCTGCTTACTGGGCACTACCCCTACGGCGAAATAGAGGCGTTTCAGCACCCGCGCTTTGGTAGTCCTGTGGCCGCTAATCGCTACCGCCCGGACCTTCCAGAATGGCTGGTGCACAACCTCGACAAAGCCTTGACCAGCGACCCCGCCAAGCGTTTTGAAACCGCCGAAGAGTGGCTATTGGCTCTGCATCATGGCGAACACCAACCTAGCACTCGATCCCGGCCATTGCTTGAACGAGAGCCGCTGAAAGTGTGGCGAGTTGTGGCAATGACCTCGCTATTGGTCAATGGCCTGTTGTTGATTTGGTTGCTGCACGCATGACTTCAAACAACACAAGAGCGCAGCAAGCGTGAAAGCTCTCTGCGACGCATACACAGCCCTGATAAGGAAGATCCTGTGATCGCAAAAGTCTGGTTAGTGGGTGCCGGTCCCGGTGACCCTGAATTGCTCACCCTCAAGGCCGTGCGCGCCCTTAAAAGTGCCGACATTGTCATGATTGATGACCTGGTTAATCCAGCTGTGCTCGAACACTGTGTAAGCGCAAAGGTGATTGGCGTCGGCAAACGTGGCGGTTGCCGCTCTACCCCGCAGGATTTCATTCACCGTTTGATGCTGCGCTACGCGCGTCAAGGCAAGTGTGTGGTGCGTCTAAAGGGCGGCGATCCGTGCATATTTGGCCGTGGCAGCGAAGAGGCCGAATGGCTAGGCGCCCGAGGTATTGAAGTGGAACTGGTGAACGGCATCACTGCAGGTTTAGCCGGTGCCACACAATGTGGCATTCCTCTGACCTTGCGAGGCGTGGCGCGAGGCGTCACCTTGGTCACTGCCCACACCCAGGACGACAGCAGCCTAAACTGGCAGGCCCTAGCGCAGACGGGCACCACCCTGGTGGTTTACATGGGTGTGGCCAAGCTGGAAGAAGTGCAACGGGAATTGCTTGCCGGCGGGCTGACTGCCAGCACCCCGGTCGCCATGATTGAAAACGCCTCTCTACCCCATCAGCGCGAGTGTCGAAGTGATTTGGCCAACATGAGTAACGTCGCCCAAACTTTCAGACTTAAGTCACCTGCTGTGATTGTAATTGGAGAGGTATCAGGACAAGGGCGCGTGAAAAGGGAATGCCTAGAGATCATCGATAGCCATCTGCCGTAACCGATGAGGTGAAGGCCTGGCAGTCACGGCCGCTCGACGCGGTCTATCCCATCGTCTACCTCGACTGCATCCACACCAAGGTGCGTGAGGGTGCCGTGCGGGTGAAGGCGGTTTACCTGGCGCTGGGCATCAA
>NZ_JBSXON010000015.1:0-21394 GCF_056859475.1 Halopseudomonas sp. L-58 | reverse complement strand
TCTCGCGACGCGTCTTGCGCTTCTTGGTCTGGTACTCGGCTTCGGAGAAGGTGATCTGATCCATGGCAGCAACGAATCCTATAGGTTTGGCGATGGATGTATTATCGCCGATTTCGGGGAGTTATTCAGACCTTCCCTAGCTTAACTCCAGCGTTAAGGCCAAGAGTAGGGAGGCGAGGAAGTATCCTTGAAAACCAATTACGTATTGATTGATTTTGAAAACGTTCAGCCAAAAAATCTTGAGCTACTCAAAGGGCATGGCTTTAAAATCATCGTTTTTGTCGGATCGAAACAGGCAAAGATCTCGTTTGATTTGGCTTGCGCGATGCAGTCGCTGGGCGCTGATGCAGAATATGTGAGGATTGAGGGAAATGGACCTAATGCGCTGGATTTCCATATCGCGTTCTACATTGGAAACATTGCCGCAAAGGATCCAGACTGCTACTTCCATATTATTTCAAAAGACACTGGCTTCGATCCTCTGATTAAGCACCTGAAGACCAAGCGAATCTATGCCCAAAGAGAAAAGGATATTTCGGAGATTCCGCTTCTCAAAATCTCGAACTCGAAATCAATGGCGGAGCGGATCGACGCTATTGTTGAGTTTCTCAAGGCCCGTGGAGCAGCCAAGCCCAGAGCGGTGAAAACACTCTCAAATTCGATAAACTCATTGTTCATGAAAAAGCTTGAAGAAGACGATTTGGCACGGATTATGGGTGAACTGATCCGACAAAAAATCGTTATCACGAACGGCTCGAAGGTCAGTTATCAGTTACCCGTTAAGCCTTAACAAACCGCGTAAGCCAGGACCAACCAAATTGAAACGCGTTATCCCGTCAGTCATTCTGGCGATTCTCCTTGTTACGCTGCTGTCAGAGTTGTTCAAGGTGATTGATTTTTACCGTGCGCCCGCAGCCTTTGCGTTGCTGGCCCATGTCTCTGCTGTCCATGATGTTGTGCTGCACCAATATGGCTTGACCTTTCTGCTGATCAAGCTACTGGCATCGCTTGTCGTGTTTGCGTGCTGGTTCAGGGGGCTGCTGTGGCCCGAGCGGTTTGGCTGGCTGCGCTACGGCACGTTTATCTACGCTGGCTTTCAGCTACTGGTGGGTGTGTTGGTGGTGACGGGAATAAACGGGGCGCTGCACTATGCTGCCGGCTTGCCGGTGGCACTATGGGATTTTTCGCTGCTGGCGGCAGCGGGTGCGTGGGGTGTGATCCTGTACCTGGGGTGTGTTGTGGTTGGAGTGCCGCTGCTACTGGTTATTCTGGCGCAGCGTCATCATCGGCGGAGTGTCGAGCAGCAAAGTGGAGAGTGATATGAAGACAGTCGGGTTGCTGGGTGGCATGAGCTGGGAGAGCACGGCCGGCTATTACAAGGCGATCAATGAAGGTGTCAAACAGCAGCTGGGTGGTCTGCATTCCGCCCGGATCGTGTTGTTTAGCGTCGATTTTGAGCCAATCGAGCGGTTGCAGCGTGAGGGCGACTGGGAGGGTGCGGCGCGGGTGCTGTCTGAAGCAGCCCGGAAGATTGAAGGGGCCGGGGCTGATTTTCTGTTGATCTGTACCAACACCATGCACAAGGTAGCGCCTCAGATTCAGAGTGCTATCGGCATCCCGTTGCTGCACATTGCCGATGCGACCGCAGACGTGCTGGTCAGCAACCAGGTGAAAAAGGTCGGCCTGCTCGGCACGGCGTTCACCATGGAGCAGGACTTTTACAAGGGCAGGCTGCAGGAGCAGTTCGGCATCGAGGTAATCGTGCCCGCAGCGGACGACCGCCGCATCGTGCATTCGGTTATTTATGAGGAGCTGTGCCTGGGCACAATCACTCCGGAGTCAAAAGCCGAGTTTCTGCGCATTATCGATGGGTTGTTTGCGAGCGGGGCAGAGGGAGTGATTCTCGGCTGCACCGAAATCAGCATGCTGGTCACGCAGGCTGATACCGCGGTGCCGCTTTATGACACTACCCGGATTCACGCAGACAGGGCGGTTGCCGAGCTGATCTAGAGCCCGGTAAATCAGTCGCTGCTGCTGGCCAAGCCACCTCTGGTCGTGCGTTAAGCTCGTCATCGTTAACGTCAGAGCCAGCGGAGGCTTTGTTGTTATCTCGATGAACGCCACCGGACAGAAAATCGTGCTTTACCTGTATCGGTGATGCGGTTACCTTGCGGATGTGGCAATAAGCCAGTTCGCAAAGGCCCAAGGATGGCGCAGATATCATTTCCAGGCAGTTCTGCTGTCGGATCATCTTCTTATCATCGGTCGCATCTGCTGCCCGGTGGTTTTGGCGGCCGTGCCTCGGGCGCCGGTACATGCTTTATCCCCTTGTATTTTCTTGCTCGCCTGGCACTGGTGCGCTTTGTCGTCGCTCGTGTGTGCCAGGAGTGGCCACTCGAATGGGTGTGGTCCTCATGCCGATTCACTTGTACGCGTGAAGGGAGGGCTGGCGAAAGAAACAGACAGAGCAACTGTTAGGTTACGTCATTGGTTGTGGCGTAAAGGGAAGTGAAAAATACAACAAGAAAGAGGCCGTATGAATTCTATTAGATTGATGTTTTCCCTGTTTGTAATTGCATTTTTGTCGGGCTGTATGACGACCAAATCCTACGTCGACCCCACCTATGGGAAGACCGCTTATAGCGACATCAAGTCGGTTGCAACGCCATACAATTCAAACGTCAGTGTCGAGTTTCGGCGCAACGGTACTCACTTTGCTCGTGCCGATTCAGAATTGCGCGGCCATGTAGAGCGAACCCTGCGTGCCTCCGGCGTGGTTGTACCGGGCGCAGCAGGCGCCAACTACAGCATCCGTGTGATTGTGAACAATGTGGGTAACGTCAGTGGCGCAGCTGCCAAGGGCTTTGCTACCGGTCTGACGCTGGGTGCTGCGGGCTCGCTGGTTACCGATTACTACGAAGCAACCATCGAGCTTGTGGATGCGGATGGCAATACCCACTCCGGTTCATACAAGCATGCGCTGCATACGACCATTGGCAATAAGCGTGCGCCCTTCAACATGCAACCGACAACGCCGGCAGATGCGTTCGGTCGTGTTGTTGAGCAGACTGTTCTGAATTTCATTAAAGAGATGCAGGAACAAGGGCTGCTCAGCTTCTGCGAGCCGGTACTTCCAGCTCGCGCCTGATACCGCCTTGCTGACTGCGGTCGGGCCGGACTCTGCTTCCCGGCCGCAGATTAGGGAGTTGGTATGAGATTGAGGGCATTGTATGCCGCGTCGCCCCTGGCGATGTTTATGCTTTTTTGTGTCTGGTGGCTCACTGATTGGCGCTTGGAAGGCGAGCCTGCGCAGCACTGACCGTCAACTCGGTTAGCGACTCCTTCTCACCGTCTCCGACGGATTCTCACCAAACAACGCTTTGTAATCCCGGGCAAACTGCCCCGGATGCCAGAAGCCGCTGTCTGCCGCGATGACGGCGATAGGGCTGGTTTGTTGCGGGTCGCTGAGGGCGCGGCGAACGCGGTTGAGGCGGGCGCTGCGCAGGAACTGCAGCGGGCTGATGCCAAGAATGCTTTCGAAGCTGTATTGCAAGGTGCGACGGCTGACGTGTACGCGCTCGCACAGCTCGGGAATGCTCAGCGGGGCTTCCGGGTGTTCGGCCAGATAGGCTTTCACTTGCTCGACTACCTTGCGCCGATGCGCGTAGCTGGGCGCTGCGGCCGGTTGGGCGGCGTTGGCGACCAGTTCCAGCAGGGCCTGGCTGGCGAGTTGCTTCTGGTGTTCACTATCGAGTCCGAGGGCGCCGCGGTAGAGCACTTGCTCCAGCAGGCCGCGAACCTGGTCGAGCTGCTCCTGCGGTACGGTCAGACGCGGGCTGTGTTCGAGTGATTTCAGATCCAGCGCGCGCTCTTCGCGCTCGGCGGCGCGCAGTAGCATTTCTTCCTTGATGACGATGCCGTAGATGTCGAAGGCATCGGGGGTCATCAATTCAAAGTCGCGGCTGCCGGGGCGGCACATCAGTTGATCACTGCCGACCTCAAGACCGTTAATGCGGCAGTCTGCCGCGCGGGCGGGGATACCCAGCCAGAGCGCATCCTTCCAGACGTTGCACTGCTGGCGCAGCGCACGGTTGGTGTGCTCCTTGAACAGTTGGCAGCCGTCCAGCGCCACTTCATCTATTCGCCCATAGAAGCGCCCGCCGCCCAACTGGTCATATTCCTGCTGCCAGTTGGTCAGGTTGTGGGCGTGTTCGTCGGCGTCCTGTGCCTCACGTGTGCTCCTTGCTGGTGCATTGTGCTCCGTTATGGGCTGCATTGGCGAGCGCTCGCGTGTTCAGTTGGCGGCATCCTAACGCAGGATGCTCGGGTGGAATATGCCTCAAAGGGCTTCAATGGGCCGCCTGGGACACTTTTGCCAAATCTTGATAGCCCGCTGGAACAGGCATCGCATCTGTTTCAGGCATCTTTCGCTGCTTCGCGTGACTTACGCGACATTCGCAGCAATTTGCATGCCTGAGGTAACACGATGACGCATTCCTACCGCTATACGCTGGGCAGCCGAACCTTCGGCTTCCGCGATCTGGCCGAGCTGATGGCCAAGGCGACACCACAACGCTCCGGTGATCGACTGGCCGGTGTTATTGCGCTGTCTGCCGAGGAGCGCGCGGTCGCGCAGATGGCGCTGGCCGAGGTACCACTGAAGACCTTTCTGAGCGAGGCGCTGGTGCCCTATGAAGCGGACGAAATCACCCGTTTGATCATCGACGAGCATGAGCCGGCGGCGTTTGCACCCATATCGCACCTGACCGTCGGGGACTTTCGCAACTGGCTGCTGAGCGACCACGCGACCCCGGAGGTATTGCAGTCGATCCGTGCGGGCGTGACGCCGGAGATGGCGGCGGCGGTGAGCAAGATCATGCGCAATCAGGATCTGATTCTGGTCGCCAGGAAGTGCCATGTGACCACCGCGTTTCGCAACACCATCGGATTGCCCGGTCGGCTGTCGACCCGCTTGCAGCCAAATCACCCGACCGATGATGTCAACGGCATCGCCGCCAGCATTCTCGATGGGTTGCTCTACGGTAACGGTGATGCGGTGATTGGTATCAACCCTGCTACCGACAACGTGGCGCAGGCCATCAAATTGATGAAGCTGATGGGCGAGGTGATCGAGAAGTATGAGATCCCGACCCAATCCTGCGTACTGACCCATGTGACCAATACCATCGAGTGCATCGAGGCCGGGGCGCCGGTTGATCTGGTGTTCCAGTCGATTGGTGGCACCGAGGGAACGAACACTAGCTTTGGTTTCAACCTGGCTACCCTGGCCGAAGCACAGCAGGCGGCGTTGAGCCTGAAGCGCGGCACGGTGGGCAACAACGTGATGTATTTCGAGACGGGGCAGGGCAGTGCGCTGTCTGCCAACGCGCATCATGGTCTGGATCAGCAGACCTGCGAGGCCCGCGCTTATGCCGTGGCACGCAAGTTCAAGCCGCTGCTGGTCAACACTGTGGTCGGTTTTATTGGCCCGGAGTACCTGTTCGACGGCAAGGAAATCATTCGGGCCGGGCTGGAAGATCACTTCTGCGCCAAGCTGCTCGGCCTGCCGATGGGGTGTGATGTCTGTTACACCAACCACGCCGAAGCGGATCAAAACGACATGGACAATCTGCTGACCCTGCTGGGTGTGGCGGGCTGCTCCTTTGTGATGGGCATCCCCGGCTCGGACGACATCATGCTCAATTACCAGACCACTTCATTCCATGACGCGCTGTATGCGCGCCGTGCGCTGGGGCTGCGGCCATCGCCGGAGTTTGAACAGTGGCTGATCCGCATGCAGATCATGCGCGATGCCGACCGTCACATTCTGCACGACGCGCTGCCTGAGCCCTTTGCCCGCTCACTGAAGGCGTTGCCGGGAGGCAGAGCATGAGTTCGTCAAATGACAAAACTCGCAACCAGCCCGGTGCAGTGGTCGAGAACCCCTGGCGTCGCCTGCGCGAATTTACCGATGCGCGTATTGGCTTAGGCCGGGCCGGGATCAGCCTGCCGACCAGCGAGCTGCTGGCGTTCCAGCTGTCCCACGCGCAGGCCCGCGACGCGGTGCATCTGCCGCTGGATATCGACGCCCTTTGCAGTGAGCTGGCTGCTGACCCGCAGTTGGCTGCGCTGGGTGAGCCGATTCGCCTGCACAGTCAGGCGACTGATCGCATGACCTATCTGCAGCGTCCGGATCTGGGCCGTCTGCTGGACGACGCCTCGCGTGAGCAACTGATCAAACTGGGCTGCGAGCAGCCGAGCGATCTGGCCATCGTGATCGTGGACGGCCTGTCATCCCGCGCGATTGCGCAGAACGCGGTGCCGTTTCTGCAGCGCTTTATGGGCTTGCTCGCCAGCGAGTTGCCGGAGTGCTCACTGGCGCCGCTGACCATCGTTGAGCAGGGCCGCGTTGCCGTTGGTGATGACGTGGGCGCGCTGCTCAACGCCCGCGCGGTATTGCTGCTGATTGGTGAGCGTCCGGGTCTGAGTTCGCCGGACAGCCTTGGGCTGTACCTGACCTGGTCGCCCAAACCGGGGCTGACCGATGCATCACGCAACTGCATTTCCAACGTGCGGCCGGCAGGGCTGCCGCATGTCGAGGGGGCCAAACGGGCGCTGTATCTGCTGCGCGAGGCGCAGCGGCTGAAGCTCTCGGGGGTCAACCTCAAGGACCGCACCGAAGACGCGGTGATCGAGCACGGCGGCAGCGGTCGCAATTTTCTGGTTTCCGAGTGACGTCGGGGAGGCGTCATTCACAACTGCAACACCACTGAGGATCTCTCATGTCTAACGACCATCAGGCGTACCTTGCCAAACGGCAACTCAAGCGCGGGACTGCGGGCTGGATTCTGCTCGCCGGGCTCGGCGTCTCTTATGTTATTTCCGGTGATTTTGCCGGCTGGAACTTCGGCATCGCGCAGGCGGGCTGGGCGGGCTTTGCGATTGCGGCAGTGCTCATGGGGTTGATGTATCTGACCCTGGTGCTGTCGCTGGCGGAAATGTCCGCGGCCATTCCGGCTGCGGGTGGTGGTTACAGCTTTGCCCGGCAGGCGATGGGGCCGACCGGTGGCTTTTTGACCGGCCTTGCGGTGTTGATCGAATATGCGCTGGCCCCGGCTGCTATCGTTATCTTCATTGGTTCGGCGGTGGAAGCGCTGCTCGGTTTCAACGGGCCGTGGGTCTACGCAATCTTCTATCTGGTGTTCGTCGGCATTCACCTGGCGGGCGTGGGTGAAGCGTTGAAAGTGATGATGGTAATCAGCGGTCTGGCGGTCTTCGCCATCGTGGCTACCGGTGTGGCGCTGGTCATGCACTTCGATATCAACAACCTGTTCGACATCGCCATGACCGACGCCAACGGTGCCAGCGAGATGCTGCCGCTGGGCTGGTACGGCGTGTGGGCGGCACTGCCGTTCGCCATGTGGCTGTTCCTGGCGGTTGAAGGAGTGCCGCTGGCCGCCGAAGAAGCCAAGGACCCGGGCAAGGACGTGCCGAAGGGCATCATCGGTGCCATGGTCTTCCTGCTGTTTACTGCCTTGATGGTGGTGGTGCTGGTGCCCGGCGCCGCAGGGGCGCAAGCCATGGGCGAAAGCGCGGTACCGCTGGTGGATGCGCTGAACGCAACCGGTAACACCAGTCTGGCGACACTGGTCAACGTGCTGGGTCTGGCCGGTCTGGTGGCGTCGTTCTTCTCGATCATCTACGGCTACAGCCGTCTGGTGTTTGCTCTGTCACGTGCCGGTTATTTGCCCAAGTCGCTGTCACTGACCACCGATCGCAAGGTGCCGGCCCGCGCACTGATTGTGCCGGGCATCTTCGGCTTTATCGCCTCCTTGAGCGGTGAGGGTGACCTGATGCTGGCGATGGCGGTAGTCGGTGCGACCGTGTCTTACGCACTGATGGCGCTCAGTCACATCCTGCTGCGCATCAAACAGCCTGAGCTGCCACGCCCGTACAAGACCCCGGGCGGCGTGGTGACCTCGGGTATCGCGCTGGTGCTGTCACTGATCGCACTGACCGGCGTCTACGCTTTCGATCCGCGCGCGTTCTTCTTCACCATGGGCCTGTTTGTGATCGGTGCTGCGTACTACTTCGGCTACAGCCGCAAGCATCTGGTTGCCAAGTCCGCCGACGAAGAGTTTGCCATGCTGGCCGAGGCAGAATCGGATCTGGCTGCTGCCTGATTCAAGTCTGCACAGCAACACAAAGGCCGCCTCGGGCGGCCTTTGTGTTTTGTGTTGTGCTGCCTAGTTGGAATCGCCTATTGGCCAAAGGCCATTTCTGGTCTGTTCCTGCCGTGATTGCTCTGTATATACTGGCCGCAAAAAAGCCGACAGAAGGAATTGGGGCATGGCCGTCGTAGGGATAGATCTGGGCACCACAAACAGCCTGATCAGTGTTTGGCGTGACGACAAGAGCATCATCATTCCCAACGCGCTGGGTGAATTGCTGACACCCTCGGTAGTCAGCGTAGATGATGATGGCATGGTCACGGTTGGTCGTGCTGCGAAGGACCGGCTGGTTACCCATCCTGAAAAAACGGCTGCACAGTTCAAGCGTCTCATGGGTACCAGTGAGAGGATCAGGCTGGGCAATCGCCAGTTCAGCGCCGAGGAACTCTCTGCGCTGGTACTCAAGCAGCTCAAGGCGGATGCCGAGGTATACCTCGGTGAGCCCGTTGACGAGGCAATCATCAGCGTTCCCGCTTATTTCAACAATCATCAGCGTACTGCCACCCTCAACGCTGCTCGCCTTGCCGGACTCAAGGCAGAGCGACTGATCAATGAGCCAACCGCCGCGGCACTGGCGTACGGTATTCAGGAAAACGAAGAGGAATGCCGTTTTATCGTCATTGACCTGGGCGGCGGTACGCTCGACGTTTCCATTCTGGAAAAATTCGAAGACCTGCTTGAGGTGCATGCCACCAGTGGCGACAGTTTTCTGGGGGGCGAGGATTTTACTGCGGCCATGCTTGGTGCCGTCTGTGAGCAAATCGGCTGCGAGCGCCAAAGTCTGAGCAGGGAAGATCGTGCACATCTGTATCGCGTTTGTGACGAAGCCAAAAAAGCCCTGGCCGAGCAGCACGAGGTGCTGATGACGCTCAGTCTGGCTGGCAAGGAACACAGTCTCACATTTACGCGTGACGCCTTTGTTCAGGCGTGCATCGTGCTGCTGGAGCGGATCCGGGGGCCAATCGAGCGCGCGGTGCTCGATGCCGGCATGAGCCGCGATGATTTTGACGAGGTCATCCTGGTTGGCGGCGCCACCCGCATGCCTGTCGTGCGTAGCCATGTTGGTCGGCTGTTCGGCCGTATACCGGCCACCACCATCGACCCGGACCTTGTTGTTGCCATGGGGGCGGCGGTGCAGGCTGCCCTGAAGGAGCGTAACGCGGGTCTGCGCGACACGGTGCTGACGGATGTGTGTCCGTTTTCACTGGGTATCGAGATCGCCAAGGATATTGGCGGCGAGCGTGCGCATGGCTTTTTCAGCGTGATTATTCCGCGTAACACGGTCATCCCGACCAGTCGGGTGGATCGCTACTACACCGTTGCCGACAATCAGAGGGTGGTGAACCTGTCGGTGTTTCAGGGCGAACAGCGGATGGTGCGCAACAACATCAAGATTGGCGAATTGGCGGTTCAGCTTCCTGGCGGCAGGGCCGGCGAGGAGTCGGTTGATGTGCGCTTTACCTACGACATCAATGGTGTACTCGAAGTGGAGGCGGTGGTCGTCAGTACCGGCGTTCGGAGCACGCTGGTGATTCAGAACACCACCAGCGAACTGGACGAGAAGACGCTGGAGCGGCTGCTCAAGGAGATGGAAAAACTCAAGTTTCACCCTCGTGAGGACAGCGCCAACATTGCCTTGATGGGTGAAGCAGAGAGGATGTGGGCAGAGACGCTTGGTGAGGAACGCCGCTATCTTGAGGAGTTGATTGAGTATTTCGAGGCGGCCATGGACTCACAGGATTTACAGCGCTGCGCTGCTGCCCGTGACGCCGTTGGCCAGAAACTGGCGGAGCTGCGCAACAGCCGGGGGCGCTGGTGAGCTGCTGGGTGACGCTGGGCGTCGAACCCTACAGCGATCTGCGCACCATCAAGCGGGCCTACGCCCGGTTGTTGAAGGATGTGCATCCGGAGGAGCGACCGGCCGAGTTCATGGCGCTGCGAGAAGCCTATGAGCGGGCGTCGGTAATGAGTGCCCGGGAAGCTGCGCGCACAGGCCCTCGGGAGCCCGAGCCGAGCCCGGCTCCCGCGGAGCAGCTTGAGGCAGCGGCGGCGTCACCTGATGTGCACGAGCCGGATCCGGCCCTTTTGGAGGCGCTGCGTGTGCAGCGCGAGCAGGAGCAGGAAGAGGCCGACGCTCGGCAGCGCTTCAATCTGCGTATGCAGGCGCTGGCTGATGCTTTCATTGAAGTGCTCGACGACCCCCAGCGCCGCGCCGATCCAGCAATTTGGCAGGCGCTGCTGAGCACACCGGAGCTGAGCAATCTGGACATCCGGTTGCGTCATGGCGCCAACCTTCTTCCGGCAGTCATTGATCTGCTGGAAGCGCCGGAGCAATCGCTGTTGCCGCCCGGCGTTCTGGTGCTTCTTGATGACAGCTTTCACTGGACTCAGGATCAGAACATCAACTGGCCGGTGAGTGAGGAGTCAATGCAGCGGCTGTGTCTGCTGGTTGGTGCAGCGCACAGAAGCATTGCAAGTGCTCCTCCGCGCACGGGGTGGGGGTGGTTTTTCAGTTCCATGTTCCGTCCCGACGGGCGCCTGAGTCGAACCGAGTTTTTCACTGGAATGACGCTATTGCTCCCCGCGGCATTTTTGGTTGCGTTCGCGATGGCTATCCTGCTGCCACAGCAATTGAGAGACGCTGTGATTATCGTGATTTGGCTGGTGGCGGTTTACGCTGTTGTCATCGCACTTATCAAGCGTATCAGGGACTCCGGAACCAATATCTATATTGCGCTTGTGCTGGGTATCGCGTTTCCGGTGATGAACCTGCTGTATATCTTTGGCAACTCAAGAGATCCAGTATCGACACCGGGCAATCCAAGGGCGCGTTTTGTTGATCCCTATGTGATGGCGGCTCATTCATTGTTTCGCAGCGGCTTTCGTTATGGAATCCAGCAACGGGTTCGCCGGTTTTTTCTCAGCATGAAGCCCTCGCTGGCATGGAGCCTGATTCTGCTGCCTGTTGCTGTCGCGGGTTTGCTTACCGTGGCGACCTTATTGGGCGCCAAGTTTTTCTGAACCGGGCAGCCGCCTGCGCAAACGGGTGGCTGTGATACTTCGCACGTTTGGATCTTCAGACGGCGTCGTCCGAGAGGAAAAAGGCGTAACCCGCGCCACCGCTGCGTTTGGTCGCGTACATGGCGTTGTCGGCGCGGTGCATCAGTCGACGTTCGCTGTCGCCGTGTTCGGGATAGACGGCGATACCGACGCTCGGTGTGCAGGTCAGGGTATCGCCTTCAATCAGGAAGGGTGCGCTCAGATTGCCGAGGATTTTCTCCGCGACGGTTGCAGCATCCAGTTGCTGTCTGATGCCGTCGAGTACTACTGCAAACTCGTCGCCGCCCAGTCGGCCGCAGCTGTCGGATTCGCGCACGCTCTGGCGCAATCTGTGGGCTACCTGTTGCAGCAGATGGTCGCCAACGGCATGGCCGTAGGTGTCATTGATCTGTTTGAAACTGTCCAGATCCAGATACAGCACGGCCAGTCGTCCATTGTTGCGCTCCGCTCGCTGCAGGGCAGTTTGCAGTCGGTCCATCAGCAGGGCGCGGTTGGGTAGCCTGGTCAGTTGATCGTGCTGCGCCAGAAAGGAAAGCCGTGTGTGGGCCTGGTGTCGGCTGATCGCGGTCGCCAGCTGGCTGGCAACGAATTGCAGAAAGGATATATCACGTTCGTCGAAGCCGTTATTTGCAGGCTGGTGGTGGACGATAAGGGCGCCGATAGGGGTCGTGTCGTTCAGAAGAGGCACGCAGAGCGGGTTCTCGGGCGCATCTGGAGCGCTCGCCGGGGTGTCATAGTGCTGTGGGCGTATCATTGGGGCCAGAGACGGGTGGGCTGCAAGCGGCCCCTGCGCGGGGGGCGGCAGGTCTTCACCGGCGTGGTAGGGGAAGGTCAGCTGATCTGCCTCGGCGTCATAGAGTGCAACAGTAAGCGCCCTGGTCGGCAAGTGCTGGTTAATCAGGTCGTACATGCGCTGGTAGAGCATCGGCAATGTTTCTGCCGAGTGCACCGCGGCCGAAACCGCATAGACGGCGGCTTGTCTGGCCTCGGCCTGTTTTCGCCTGGTGATGTCGCGGGCAACGCCAACACGCACCTGCTCGGCCTCGAACCACTGGGCCGACCACATGATGTGGACGATATGGCCCTGCTTGTGAATGTAGCGGTTTTCGTGGTCAGCCGAGGGCTGCCCTGCGGTAATCTGCCGGGCAAGCTGGCGGGTAGCTTCCCGGTCATCGGGATGCATCAGCTCAAACGTGGTGCGGCCTATCAGTTCTTCGGGCGAATAGCCGAAAACCCGTTTGCTGGCTGCGCTAACGGATAAAAAGCGTCCTTCCTTGTCTACGACGCAAACGACATCCAGCAGCAAATCCAGTAGCTTGTCGTGAGGAATCAGGGGTGCTGGGTTCATGCCGCTCAATATAGTGGCAGAGTGCCTCGGCTCGCTACCGCGCGCCGATGTTTTTTTCGGTCTGCCTTCTGGCGACCGGCTGCGAGCGTGTCTGGGAGCCGGCCGCGCGACCAGTGGTCCGCTGCGTCGTCGAGTGCGACATGACATTCGCGGTAAAAGCCGGATAATGGCCGGCTGTTAAATTCGCCCCTCAAACGCTGGTGCATGCATGGAAATCAAGGTCAACTTTCTCGACAACCTCCGACTTGAAGCCAAATTCGATGACTTCACGGTGGTGGCTGACCAGCCGATTCGCTACAAGGGCGATGGCTCCGCGCCGGGGCCGTTTGATTACTTTCTGGCGTCGTCGGCGCTGTGCGCGGCGTATTTCGTCAAGCTGTACTGCAACACCCGCAATATCCCGACGGACAACATTCGCCTGTCGCAGAACAACATCGTTGACCCGGAAGATCGCTACAAGCAGATCTTCAAGATTCAGGTTGAGCTGCCGGCCGATATTTCCGAGAAGGATCGCCTTGGCATCCTGCGTTCAATTGAACGCTGCACGGTCAAGAAGGTAGTGCAGACCGGCCCGGACTTTGTCATCGAAGAGGTCGAAAATCTGGACGCCGACGCCCAGTCGCTGCTGATGCCGGTGCAGACCGTGGGTGAGGGCACGCGGATTCTTGGCAAGGACCTGCCGCTGGAACAGACCATCGCCAACATGTCCGGCATTCTCGCCGGGCTGGGCATGAAGATCGAAATCGCCTCCTGGCGCAACATCGTGCCCAACGTCTGGTCGCTGCATATCCGCGATGCGCAGTCGCCGCTGTGCTTTACCAACGGCAAGGGCGCGACCAAGGAGGCGGCGCTGGCCTCGGCACTGGGCGAGTTCATCGAGCGGCTGAACTGCAACTTCTTCTATAACGACCAGTTCTGGGGCGAAGACATCGCCAATGCCGAGTTCGTCCACTATCCGAACGAGCGCTGGTTCAAGGTCGGACGCAATGATGCGCTGCCCACGGGGCTGCTCGATTCCCATTGTTTGACGATCTACAACCCGGAAGGCGAACTGCGCGGCTCGCACCTGATCGACACCAACTCCGGCAACGCCGAGCGTGGCATCTGCGCGCTGCCGTTCGTGCGTCAGTCTGACGGCAAGGAGGTGTACTTTCCCTCCAATCTGATCGAAAACCTGTTCCTCAGCAACGGCATGAGCGCGGGCAATACCCCGGCCGAGGCGCAGGTGCAGTGTTTGTCGGAGATCTTCGAGCGAGCGGTCAAGCGCGAGATTCTGGAGGGTGAGCTGGCGCTGCCGGATGTGCCGGATTCTGTGCTGGCGAAGTATCCGGGCATTGTTGCCGGCATCAAGGGGCTGGAAGAGCAGGGCTTCCCGGTCCTGGTGAAGGACGCTTCGCTCGGCGGCCGCTTTCCGGTCATGTGCGTGACGCTGATGAACCCGCGCACTGGCGGTGTGTTTGCCTCCTTTGGCGCGCACCCGAGCCTCGAAGTGGCACTGGAGCGCAGCCTCACCGAGCTGCTGCAGGGGCGCAGCTTTGAAGGGTTGAACGACCTGCCGCAGCCGACCTTCGAGTCTCAGGCGGTGACCGAGCCGAACAACTTTGTCGAGCACTTTATCGACTCCAGCGGTGTGGTGTCCTGGCGCTTCTTCAGCGCCAAAGCCGATTACGACTTTGTCGAGTGGGACTTCTCCGGCGAGGGCGCAAACTCCAACCAGCAGGAAGCGGACACCCTGTTCGGCATCCTCAAGGACATCGGCAAGGAAGCCTATATGGCGACCTACACCGATCTGGGTGCCAACGCCTGCCGGATTCTGGTGCCGGACTATTCCGAGATTTATCCGGTCGAGGATCTGATCTGGGACAACACCAACAAGGCGCTGCTGTTCCGCGAAGACATTCTCAATCTGCACAGCCTGAGTGATGAGCAGTTGCAGGGTCTGGTCGAGCGGCTGGAAGAAAGCGAGCTGGATGACTACACCGACATCAAGACGCTGATCGGCATCGAGTTCGACGACAACACCACCTGGGGTCAATTGACCATTCTTGAGCTGAAGCTGCTGATCTATCTGGCGCTGGAGCGCTTCGAGGACGCCAAGGAGCAGGTCGAAGCCTTTCTGCAGTTCAACGACAACACCGTCGAGCGCGGTCTGTTCTATCAGGCGGTCAACGTGGTGTTGGAAGTGCTGCTGGACGAGGAGCTTGAACTGGCCGATTTTGAGCCCAACTTCCGGCGCATGTTCGGCAACGAGCGGATGGACGCGGTGATCGGCTCGGTCGACGGCAGCGTGCGCTTCTACGGCCTGACGCCGACCAGCATGAAGCTGGAAGGGCTGGACCGCCACCTGCGCCTGATCGACAGTTACAAAAAGCTCCACGCCGCGCGGGCCAAGGCGGCGGCCAGCGTCGCCCGCAATGACGACGCCACAGCCAAACCCATCCTGCAACCCTCCCGCACGCGCTCCGCCGCCTGGCGCAAAAACCCGTAGGGCATGAACGATGTCGGGGCCACGTCGGTGGCCAACGCTGAGCGCTGACCATCCTACACGTAGGGCGGACAAAGCCGCAGGCGTGTCCGCGCGCAAGGCGCCACGCTACCACTCTGCAGCCAATGCTACGCTGAGATAGCGATGTCTGGGCCACTTTGGTGGCCAACGCTACGCGCTGACCACCCTACACGCTGACCACCCTGCGGCTGGGTGTTCATTCGCCGAATTGGGTGCCGTGCTCGCTTGGTGCATCGCCCCAATCCGCCGGATAGATACCGGCGGCAACGGCGCGGTGAAAGCTGGAGTAGGGCCAGTCTGCGAGCTGGGTTACATGCCCGTGTTTGATCGGGTTGTAATGGATGTAATCGATGTGCCGCGCATAATCTCGCTCATCACGAATCAGGTGCTCCCAATAACGTCGCTGCCAAATGCCGCGCTCCCGTCGGCGCTGTCGCCTGCGGGTTATGGGCTCATTCTTCGGTAGGCGACTGGAAAATCCGTGCTTTATCAACTGCCAGCGCAGGGCATAGTTTGCGTCACCGGGCGGCATCGTCCACACGCAATGCATGTGTTCTGGCAGCACCACCCAAGCATCGATATCAAAGGGCAGGCGGGCCTTGGTGCGGCGCACGCACTCTCGCAGCAGGTCAATCTCACGCACCAGCAGATCGCTCTTGCGGTCGTGCAGGGTGACGGTGAAGAAGTAGCTGGCGCCCGGGGCGCGTGCGCGGCGGTAGCGGGGCATGGGCTGATGGTTCCCTGATGGCGACGCTTTACCCTGGGCCAGCGGCGCTCAGCGGCCAATCAGTTCAGAGCGGGGATGTGATGCGTTCGGGGTTTGCCGGGGCCGATTCTGTGGCCTGTTGGTGCTGGCTTCAGGGCCTGAGGTAGCGGGAGACAATGCGCTGGTAACTGCCATCACTGACCAACTCACGTATGGCTGCAGCGTAGGCGTAGACGAAATTCTGATCATTGCTGCGCTTGCTGAAAGCTACTTCGGCGGCGTCGGTAGAGACGACCACGTCGGTGGCCGTGATCAGGCGGCTAAGCCCCAGTTGTCTGATTTCCCAGGCGCCGGTGTGTTCGTCGGCGATGACTCCGTCGATGCGGCCCTTACTGATCATGTTCCAGAGGTTTGAGCGGTTGTTGACCATGAGCACGCTATCGGCGTAGCTCGGATCGCTCATCAATAGCGCATAATCCGGGCCGTATTGAACGTCGATTTGTGCGCCAAGGCGAAAGGGCAGGTCGGACAGCTCGGGTAATCGCGTTATTGGCCAGCGTTCAATGACGTCCTGGCGAGCGAACAGGATGTTGCGAGAGGGTGGCAGTACGGCGCCGGAAAAGTGCGCATACGCTTCGCGCTCTGGAAGTCTAAAGGCGCCGGGCAGGATATCGAGGCGGCCAAGTTCGAGTTCTTTCAATGCCCGTGCCCAGGGCAGCTTGCGTAATCTTGTTTTGCAGCCGAGCCGCTCCATTGCAGCGTCGTTCAGTTCAACGTAAATACCACCGACACTGCCGTCTGGCAGCTCCATGCTCAGCGGTGGATCGTCATTCCAGCGCAGGGTTTTCTCGCAGGGTGGGTCGGCCATCGCGGGCGAACTGAGCAACAGCAACAGGCCGAGCCACAGGCTGCGCTCAGGCACCTTGGGTTTACGTTGGCTGGCTGGAATCCACTGCATCCGTTGCTCGATATTCAATCGTCGACTTCCGGAGTCTAACAGCACCAACCCCGGGTGCGAAAAGGGGGCTGAGCGGACAAACTTCACTTTGTGACAAGATTGCCCGCGCGGCCCATAGTCCTGCGCTAAAGCCGCGCACGGCTGTTTGCCCTTCAGGCAGGCTCGGCAATCGGCGTCGACTGCAGCTGTCGGCTCAGGTCCTGTACCAGTGCGTCGATCTGACGCTGCGCCAGTGCCACCGAGTTGGTCAGCACTTCACCACCGATCTCCTGACCTTCAATAGCAATCTGATGTATCTGGTTGATACCGAGAAAGTTGAGTGCCGTGATTAGCGCCGGCTCCAGGTGGTTCAGTGCTTCCAGTTCACCGCCGGGGCCGAACCCGACGCCGCCGCGGGCGGTGAGAATAACGGCGTGGCGTGGACGATCTGCCAGCAGCGGGGTGTACGGATCGTCCGGGTTGCTGGTGTCGATATCGACTGTTTTACCCGGACGTACGATCTGGTCGATCCAGGCTTTCAGTGCGGCGGGCATGCCGAAGTTGTAGAGCGGAACGCCGATAACCAGGATGTCGGTGGCGATCAGCTCATCAGCCAGCTGGTTACTTTCAGCCAGCGTGTCGTGCATCCAGGGTTCACGTTGCGCCTCAGGTGTGAAGCTGGCAGCGATCCAGTCGTGGCTGATAAAGGCGGGCGGATTCTGGCCGATGTCGCGGTAGGTGACCGTGTCGTCCGGTCGCTGGGCCAGCCACTGGCTGACAAAGCGCTGGCTGAGATTGCGGCTGTGCGAGCCGTGCAGGTCCTTGCCGGCAAGGCCGGGGCGGGCGCTGACGTCGAGCTGAAGAATGTGCGGCATGGTAAGTCTCCTGAAGTTGAATTCATCTGAAAATGGCAGCAGACTCAGCCTAAGTTCGCCTGTTCAGTGCGACAAACGATGAATATTTTTATATATGGATGAAAAAGATTCATCTATGACGCAGCGCAAATTACCGCCCTTGGCTGCCCTTCGCGCGTTCGAGGCGGCTGCCCGGCACGAGAGTGCCAAGCAGGCGGCAGAGGAGTTGTCGGTAACTGCAACGGCGATCAGCCATCAGATTCGCTCGCTGGAGGAGTCTCTTGGTATTTCGCTATTTGTACGCAGGCCGCGCAAGCTTGAGCTGACTGCACAGGGGCGCGAGCTCAAGGATGTGCTGGAAGACGCGTTCAACAATATCGGTGCAGCAGTTGCGCGCCTGCGCAGTACCCCGCAGCGCCAGGCGATTACCTTGAGCACAACGCCGGTGATCGCTTCGCGCTGGCTGCTGTCCTGGGTTTGCATGCTGCGTGAAACCCATCCCGATATTGATCTGCGTATCCACGCATCCCATGAGGCTGTGGCGCTGGATGGTATTACGGCCGATATCGCCATCCGTTATGGCGATGGCCGCTGGCCGGGGCTGGTGGCCGAGAAGTTGCTCGACAACACCTTCATCCCGGCTTGCAGCCCACTTTTGGGATTGCGCGATGTCAGAGAGCTGCCAAGGCATCCGCTGATCCACTTTCGCAGTTCCCCGGTTGGCTCCGGGCCGGTGGATTGGGCGGGCTGGCAGAAACTGGCGAGGGTGCCGGGCCTGGATGTGAGTGCCGGACTGGTGTTTTCGGATGAGACCCACGCGGTGTCGGCGGCGGTCGGCGCACAGGGTGTGGCCTTGATGAGCCGTGAATTGATCGAGGACGAACTGGCTGCTGGCCGGCTGGTGCAGCCCTTCGGGCCCGAGATCAAGGGTAAGGCGTTTTATCTGGTCTACCCGGAAAGCCGCAAGCATGACCCAGTCATTCAGGCGGTGAGGGATTGGGTCATGGCGGTGCCGGGCGGGGTCTGCACGCTTTGAAATCGGGCTGCGTTTGGCTGCGGGACCGATGGCGGACACGCTGCGCTGAGTCCGCCCTGCGGTTGGGCCGCAGGTAGGGTGGACTAAGCCGCAGGCGTGTCCACCGAAAGTGCATGATGCGGCACGGATGGAATCGCGAGCCTGCGGGCGGACACGCTTCGCTTAGTCCGCCCTACGATTGGGCCGCAGGTAGGGTGGACAAAGCCGCAGGCGTGTCCACCGGGTAGCGCTTACAGCCCCAGCTTCTGCGCGACGTAGTCGGCATCCTTGTCACCGCGTCCGGACAGGTTGACCAGGATGTGGCTGTCTTTCGGCAGGTTTGGTGCTTCGCGCATGGCCCAGGCCACTGCGTGAGCGCTTTCCAGCGCCGGAATGATGCCTTCGGTACGTGACAGGGTCATAAAGGCATCCAGACATTCCTGATCGGTAGCGGATTGGTAGTCGACGCGACCGATGTCCTTCAGGTAGCTGTGCTGCGGGCCAACGCCCGGATAGTCCAGACCGGAAGCAATCGAGTGCACGGCAGACGGATTGCCCTGTTCGTCTTCCAGCACGTAGCAGGCCATGCCGTGCAGTTCACCAGGCTTGCCGACCGACATGGTGGCGGCGTGGCGGCCGACCTTGTCCAGACCTTCACCCGCCGGCTCTACGCCGACCAGGTGCACGGCCTCGTCGTTCAGGAAGGCGGTAAACATGCCCATGGCGTTGGAGCCGCCCCCAACGCAGGCAGCAACGTGATCAGGCAGACGGTTGTACTTGGCGAGGAATTGCTCGCGTGACTCGTTACCGATGATCGACTGGAAGTCGCGCACCATTTTCGGGAACGGGTGTGGGCCAACCACTGAACCAATGGCGTAGATATAGTCCGTCGGGTTCTTCAGGTATTCCTCAAAGGCGCTGTCGACCGCTTCTTTCAGGGTCGCTGCGCCGCGGGTAACCGGCACCAGCTTGCATCCCAGAATGCGCATCTTGGTGACGTTGGGGTGTTCCTTTTCGATATCCACCTGACCCATGTGAATCTCGCAGGGAATACCCACCAGCGCACAGGCGGTGGCCAGTGCCACGCCGTGCTGACCGGCGCCGGTCTCGGCGATCACCTTCTTCTTGCCCATGAACTTGGCCAGCAGTGCTTCACCCAGGCAGTGATTGATCTTGTGCGCGCCGGTATGGTTCAGGTCTTCACGCTTGAGATGAATCTGCGCGCCACCAAGCTTGTCCGACAGGCGTTTGGCGTGAAATATCGGGCTGGGGCGGCCGACGTAATCGGCAAACAGGCTGGCCAGCTCCTGCTGAAAGTCGTCGCGCTGACGGATCTCTTCGTATGCCTTGTTGATATCGTCCATCGCCTGCTTCAACTCCGGCGGAACCAACTGGCCGCCGTAGGGGCCGAAATAGCCGTTGGCATCAGGCATTGCAGCAAAGCGCGAGTCTTGGGTCATGGTGTGGGTGTCCTTGCAGTTTGAGCGGGTATTAAGGCAGGAGCGTAGTGTAACCAGTGACGCAGTGCGCTGCACTCGCATCCATATCCGGTTTGATGATGCTGGCTCTGCCTTAAGGCTGCCGATCAGCGGATTTATGGATGACTTTTTGTGGCTTGGATATATCATGCGCCACCGCCACTGCCGCCTCAGGTCACCATG
This sequence comes from Halopseudomonas sp. L-58, assembly GCF_056859475.1. NCBI lineage: Bacteria > Pseudomonadati > Pseudomonadota > Gammaproteobacteria > Pseudomonadales > Pseudomonadaceae > Halopseudomonas > Halopseudomonas sp. L-58. The sequence goes on along the minus strand of NZ_JBSXON010000015.1, from coordinate 1,076 downwards.
TCCCACAACGCCATTTATACCGACCTGTCCGGTTACTACGACCTGATGTGTGCGGACATTGACTACCAGGCGCAAGGCCAGTGTGTTCAGCGTATTCATCAGTTGTTTGGCAATGGCGGCAAACGCCATCTGGATCTGGCCTGCGGCACCGGCCCGCATGTGCGCCACTTTCTCGATGCGGGCTTTCAGAGCAGCGGGTTGGACATCAATCAGCCGATGCTCGACCTCGCGCAGCAGCGCTGCCCTGAGGCGACGTTTTCGCAGCAGGATATGTGCGGTTTCAGCATCACGCAGCCGCTCGACCTGATTACCTGCTTTCTGTACTCCATCCACTACAGCGGCAGCATCGAGCGGCTGCGCGCGTGCATCGCCAGCGTTCATGCTGCGCTGGCCGATGGCGGGGTGTTCTGCTTCAACGTAGTCGATAAAAGCCAAATCGATAACAGTTCCTTCGTGTCCCACACGGCCCATCAGGATGGGGCGGCGTTTCGTTTCAGCTCGGGCTGGTATTACGCAGGCGAGGGCGAGCAGCAGCGCTTGCGTCTGCGCATCGAGCGGACCGATGGCAGTGGCACCCAGTTGTGGAAAGACGAGCACCCGATGGTGGCGGTGACCTTCAGTGAGCTGATCGAGGTGTTGGAACCGTATTTCGAGCTGCAGGTGCTGGAGCATGACTACCAGCGGCTTGCTGCTTGGGATGGGAAGTCGGGGAATGCGCTGGTGGTGTGTGTCCGTAAATCAAAAATGTGCGCGGCACTCCGGGACTTTTGAGTCGTGAGAGTCGACTTTTAACCTACGTAACGTTAGCTTTAAAACGCTGAGGTCAATGGGTTCCGAATGATCCATGTCATCGTTCGGACTGGAACCGTGGTTAGAAAACGGCGGTTGAAGTTTTAGTGTTCACAAGGATGTTATGGCTAACGGTAATCATCTAAGGATGGTCTGAAGTAGTTGTGTATTTCTGGCTGACTTCAGCCCCTGCCGATTTTAAAAGCGGCAAATCGATCAAAAACGCTCAGATCACCCGCTTATTTCTGTGTTTTTAGCCGCCGCGAGCACCTCGCGGCAGCCATTTT
>NZ_JBSXON010000014.1:0-2928 GCF_056859475.1 Halopseudomonas sp. L-58 | reverse complement strand
TTTCCCCTGTCAACGCTTCACCCTGCACCTCACGGTGCAACGTGCATGACTCGGGGTCTGGTTGATTCGCCATTTCTTACCAGTATCGAACTTTCATCGACTATCCTCCGCCAGCTTTAACTGGCGCACTAAGCGTCCGGTAATCACATCTTGAGCCTGTCGCCGCTAGCGTCAGGATAGTGTCCACTTATTCCTTAGTGGACACTTATCATGAACACACCAAGCGTAGTCAAGCCCGCACCGAAGCGTCGCCGCTTCACGCCAGACTTCAAAGTCTCTATCGTTGCTGCCTGCCTGGAACCCGGGGTCTCCGTATCGCGCATTGCACTGGACAACCGCCTCAATGCCAACATGGTCCGCCGATGGATCAGAGAATCACAGCGCCGCGGTGATTTTTATTCAACACCAGCATTTGTGCCGGTAAAGCTACCCGCGCCTCCCGTGCCATCCGAGCCACGCTCGCTTGGTACTATCCGTATCGAGATACCCCGTGCCGGTGGTCCGGTTGTCGTGGAGTGGCCTGCTGACCAAGCACACCAATGTGCCGCCTTGCTACGTGACCTTCTGCGATGATCCGTATCGATGAAATCTGGTTGGCAACCGAGCCACTGGATATGCGTGCCGGTCCAGATACAGCCTTGGCTCGTGTTATTGCTGTGTTCGGGGCTGCCAGGCCACATTGCGCGTACCTGTTTGCCAACAAGCGCGGCAACCGGATGAAGGTCTTGGTGCATGATGGTCTGGGTGTCTGGTTGTGTGCCAGACGCCTGAACCGAGGCAAGTTCCACTGGGCTGATGCTTGGTGCGGTGACCGTGTAAACCTGACCGATGAACAGCTAATGGCACTGGCTCAAGGACTACCATGGCAGCGTATCGGTGACGCCGGCATCATCTCGGTACTCTAAGCACAGTCTGCTGCCAAGCGCCATAACCTGAAGGGTGTATCCCCAGTCAGGCCCAGTCTTGGCATACTAGCCACATGACACAGCAGCCCGATCTAAACCAGCTATCTGCCGATCAACTCCGCGTCCTGGCGGCAAAGTTGATGGCCTCTCTGGCGGCTAAAGATCGGGCGCTGACGCACAGCACTGCGCTGAACGACAAACTGACCCACGAACTCGCCATCCTCAAGCGCCACAAATATGCCCGGCGCAGTGAGCAACTCAATACCGCCCAAGGCTTACTGCTGGATGAGCTGGTCGATAGCGACCTGGCTGCTATCGAGGTCGAGCTGGAACAGGCAATGGCAGCTACCGAGCAAGCTCCCAAAGTCAAGCAGACGCCCAAGCGCACAGCCTTACCGCCTGAGTTGCCACGCACCCTGATCCATCACGAGCCCGATAACACCCAGTGCCGCTGTGGTTGCCAGCTCAAACGCATCGGTGAAGACGTCAGTGAGAAACTGGACTATGTCCCGGGTGAGTTCAGCGTCGAGCGGCATATCCGCGGCAAATGGGCCTGCGATAATTGTGAAACCCTGATCCAGGCACCGGTTCCGGCGCAGGTCATTGACAAGGGCATCCCGACGTCAGGACTACTGGCTCAGGTACTGGTTGCCAAGTACGCCGACCACCTGCCGCTGTACCGTCAGGAACGTATCTTCGGTCGCGCCGGCCTGGAAATCTCACGCTCCACCCTGGCCGAATGGGTAGGCGCCTGCGGCGTCCAGTTGCAACCACTGGTGGATGCACTGCGCCATGAACTACTCAAGCATCCCGTTCTGCATGCCGATGAAACACCGGTCAGCATGCTGGCCCCAGGCAAGAAGAAAACCCATAAGGCCTACGTCTGGGCGTACTGCACGACACCGTTCGCAGACCTGAAAGCCACCGTTTATGACTTCGCCCCCAGTCGCGCTGGTGAACATGCCCGCAACTTCCTTGGTGACTGGCAAGGCAAATTGGTATGCGATGATTACGCAGGTTACAAAGCCGGGTTCGGCAAGGGCATCGTGGAAATCGGCTGCATGGCGCATGCACGCCGCAAGTTCTATGACCTGCATCAGGCCAACCAGAGCACCCTGGCTGCGCAGGCGCTTGATTATATCGGCCAGCTCTATGAGGTCGAGCGACAAACCAAGGATGAGCCACCGGATAGACGACAGGCGATCAGGGCCGCCAAAGCACGCCCCTTGGCGGATGCTCTGCATCAATGGATGATCGCACAGCGGACCAAAGTTCCGGATGGCTCCGGCACGGCCCGAGCATTGGATTACAGCCTGAAACGCTGGGCTGCGCTAACGCGCTACCTGGACGATGGCCGCGTTCCTATCGACAACAACCGGGTGGAAAATCAGATCCGACCTTGGGCACTGGGACGATCCAACTGGCTGTTCGCCGGCTCGCTGCGCAGCGGCCAACGCGCTGCCGCGGTAATGAGCCTGATCCAATCAGCCAAGCTGAATGGTCATGACCCGTATGCGTATCTGAAGGATGTGCTGACCAGGCTGCCAACGCAGCGAGCGAGCCAGATTAGCCAGCTGCTGCCGCATCAGTGGGAACCGCCAAAGACAGGCCAGTAATCACCATGGTGTATCACCCCAAACGGCTACCCCGTAATAGTCTCGCACTGATTTATAAGCGTGCTGAGGGTGATACAAGAAAAGCGTTCAGCATGTGATACAGCAATCCGTTCAGAGGGTGATACAAGCGCGCAAGGTGACTTGGCCGGACGCTTACGGATTATCGGCCTGATCCTGCCGCCCGCAGCAGCGCTGACCCAGGCGAGTTTTCCGTGCGCGCAAAGAAGAACACCCCGACCATGACTGATCGGGGTGTTCGGTATAGGCGCTTGACGATGACCTACTCTCACATGGGGAAGCCCCACACTACCATCGGCGATGCATCGTTTCACTTCTGAGTTCGGGATGGGATCAGGTGGTTCCAATGCTCTATAGTCGTCAAGCAATTTGTTGCTGCCCGCTGGGCG
>NZ_JBSXON010000013.1:0-14068 GCF_056859475.1 Halopseudomonas sp. L-58 | reverse complement strand
GGTAGTCGGGTGGAAATAGGCCAAAATGGCCAGAGTTGAAGGCGATTTGCGGAGCAATGTCGCCAAGAACAGGTTCGCTGCATCAAAAATTCAGTTGATCGACACCGGTAATGCGCAAATCTGAATTGATCAGCGATTCCCTAGTGTTTACCTTTTTCTTGTTTTCAAGTTGATGTCAGCGTTGGAGGAAGCTGTTTCCAGTGCTCTGGGTCAGGGGCTGTGGCCTGAAGGCAAGCGAGTGCTACAATCGCCGGCTGATTTGAGTAGTTCAGCGAGCGGGAGGCATGGGTGGAGGCAGACAGCGGTTACATCCTGATTGTTGAGGACGACCAGAAGCTGGCGGGTCTGATTGCCGAGTTTTTGCAGGCTCAGGGGCTTCAGGTTGCGGTTGAGGCGGATGGCAGCGCTGCCGTGCAGCGAATTCTCGACACCCAGCCGGCGCTGGTCGTGCTTGACCTGATGCTGCCGGGCGAGGACGGGCACTCGATTTGCGAGCGGGTCCGTGCGGCAGGTTTTCTGCGGCCGATCCTGATGCTGACGGCACGCAGCGAGGACGAGGCCCAGATTCGTGGCCTGGAGCTGGGTGCCGACGATTATGTAAGCAAACCGGTCCGCCCGCAGGTGCTGCTGGCGCGCATCCGTGCGCTGTTGCGCAGAACCAGCGAGCCGGAAACCAGCGAGGCGCCGACGCGTCTGGAGTTTGGTGAGCTGATCATTGATAACGACCGTCGTGAGGCGTGGCTGCGCGGCGAGTTGATCGAGCTGACCGGTGCCGAGTTTGATCTGCTCTGGTTGCTGACCAGTAACGCTGGCCGGATTCTCAGCCGTGAGGAGATCTTTATCGCTCTGCGTGGTATCGAGTATGACGGTCAGGACCGCTCCATCGATGTGCGTATTTCGCGTATCCGCCCCAAGATCGGCGATGATCCGGACCTTCCGCGACTGATCAAGACCGTCCGCAGCAAAGGCTATCTGTTCGTCAGTCCCGGCCCGGATCAGCCGTGAACTCGATTTTTCTGCGCATCTACGGCGGCATGTTGCTGGTACTGGTCGCCGTCTCCCTGCTGGCGCTGGTCAGCATCCGCATGATCAACGATGTGCGCGCAGAGGATTACCGCGAGCGCATGGCGACAGGCACTTTCCGCCTCATGGCAGATAACCTGGAGCCGATGGACGAAGCCGAGCGGCAGAAAGCGCTGGCCGTGTGGATGCGGCTGATCGGTGTGCCCCTGGAGTTGCGCCAGCTGGACGACCTGGGGCTGGAGTCGAGCAGTTGGTCGCGGCTGATTCAGGGGCGTGTGCTGGTGCTCAGCAGCGCGCCATCCGAGGTCCGGGTATACAGTCTGGTGGACCTCAGCCAGCAGCAGGTGCTGACCGCCGATATCGAGAAGATCTCCGAGCAACTGGGTCGCGCTACCCTGTTTCTGATTGCCGACGAGCTGGTGCGGCACCCTGAAAGTGACATGCCAACCTGGCTGCAGCGACTGCGGCGAGACAAGGGTTTCGGCTTTCCGCTCAATCTCACCCGCCTTAACGAAACCGATCTGGATGTCGACCAACGCCGGCGTCTGGATGAGTTCGATACCGTGCTGAGCCTGGGGCCGGACGGCAACGCGGTGATGATGTACATGAAAATCCCGGATACCAACTGGGTAGTCAGCCTCGGACCGATCTATCAGATGCAGGAGTATCCGCCTGAGATGCTGCTGATGACCGGCTTGCTGGCGCTGTCGCTCAGTGGTCTGCTGATTTATCTGCTGGTGCGTCAGTTGGAGCAGCGGCTGATGAATCTGGAGTCGGCGGCGACGCATCTGGCGCGCGGTAATCTGGATGCCCGGGCGGAGGCTATCGGCAGCGACTCGGTTGGCAGTCTGGCACGGGCGTTCAATGATATGGCCGGCCACCTGCAACGCATGATGCGTATTCAACAGGAGATGATTCGAGCCGTCTCGCACGAGCTGCGCACGCCGGTAGCGCGCTTGCGCTTCGGTCTGGAGATGGTGGAAACAGCCAGCAGTGAAGCTGATCTGAAACGCTATCTCGACAGCATGGACGGTGATTTGACCGAACTGGACAAACTGGTCGACGAGATTCTGACCTACGCCCGTCTTGAACAGGGCGCGCCGGCTCTGGTGCTGCAGCCGGTGGATGTGCTGGCGACGGTGGAGCAGGTTGTGACCGAGTTGTTGCCGTTGGCTGCCAGCGTGCAGCTGGAGCATGAAGATCTGTCCCATGGCCGGGCCCATGTGGTGGACGCCGAGGAGCGTTACCTGCATCGGGCACTGACCAACCTGGTCAGCAATGCCCTGCGTCATGCGGCCTCGCGGGTCAAGGTGACTACACGCGTTGCCAACGGCCGCTGCAGGCTGACTGTGGAAGATGACGGCCCCGGGATTCCGGAGGCCTACCGCGAGCGCATCTTTACTCCCTTCCTTCGGCTGGACGACAGCCGTACCCGTGCCAGCGGTGGTTATGGCCTGGGGTTATCCATTGTTCGCCGCATTGCCTACTGGCACCGCGGCTACGCACGGGTCGAATCGTCCAAGGAGCTGGGCGGAGCTGCCTTCATTATCGACTGGCCGCTGCGCCAGGCGTCGTAGCATGGAGAACCGCGCAGCGTTCTCCGTGGGTTCATGTGCCGACGCGCGGAGAAGCCTGCGGCGTTCTCCGCCCTACGGAGGTTGCGGGCTGCGGGGGCGGTAGCATGGAGAACCGCGCAGCGTTCTCCGTGAGCTCATTTACCGACGCGCGGAGACTCCCCACCAGACAAATCGCGTCTTAGCGCTGATGACCGTTGACCAGCAGGCGGAACGCCGTGGTAGCTGGGCCTGGCTCGGGTTTACGGCCGCAGATCAGGTCGCAATAAATGGCGCTTTCGCCGATACGCACGATGTACAGAGCAAGGCTCTGGGCATCCATCTCTGGCTTGATTTCACCAGCCGCAATCGCCTTTTCGAACATTTGCTGCCAGGTACTGATCAGACGCTCCTGCAGGCCTGAGGCGCGGGCAGTGAGCAATTGCAGGCCCCATTGCGGCTCGGCTTGCAGAAAATCGTACATGGGGCGCGCGTTGATCAATGCAACATTGATGTCTTCGTATATCTGCGTGAGATAGTCGATGCCCGTGAGGTTGGGAGTCTGTTCGGCACGGGCGATGGCTTCATCGTAGATACGCTTGTACAGCGACCACAGAATTTCGCCCATCAACAAATCCTTGTTGCCGACCCAGCGCATCAGTGTGGCTCGTCCGATACCCAGCTCTTCCGCGAGTTGCGACAGGTTCAGACGGCGGCCTTCCAGCCACCAGCTGCGTGCCATGCGAAAGGCCGATATCGGCGTCGCGCGTTCGTCGGATTTGCGTTTTGAGAGGGCGAGGGAGAGGGGAGTCTGCTGACTGGTCATTCGGTGCTTTCCTGGCGTTTTAGGTTTCTTCTTCGTATTTGGCTTGCATGGTAGCAATGCTGATACCAAGAATGAAAGTGTCCCGTGTGTGAATCACCAGTAGTAATACGAGTGAATTTGTAACCACGCGTCATCGGCTCGCCAACGAACCGTTTCGTCTGATCCGCAAGCGGCCGGATCAGACGTCTCGACTGTGTATCAGCCGCGGCCGATGAACGGCATCCTGGTTGCCATGATGGTCATGAACTGGACGTTGGTTTCCAGTGGCAGTTCGGCCATCTGAACAACCGCCTGGGCGACATGCTCCACGTCCATCACCGGCTCGGCCATGATCTCGCCATTGGCCTGCGGTATGCCGCGTTGCATGGGTGCAGCCATCTCGGTAGCGGCGTTGCCGATATCGATCTGCCCGCAGGCAATATTGTATTTGCGACCATCCAGCGAGGTGGACTTGGTCAGGCCGGTCATGCCGTGCTTGGACGCGGTGTAGGGGGCTGAGTTCGGGCGCGGAGCCGTGGCTGAAATCGAGCCGTTGTTGATGATGCGTCCGCCCATCGGCGTCTGGGCTTTCATCAGCCGAAAGGCTTGCTGGGTACAGAGGAAGGCGCCTGTCAGGTTGGTGTCGATAGTGGCCTTCCAGGCGTCGAACGGCAGCTCTTCCAGCGGTAACGGCGGCGCGCCGGTACCGGCATTGTTGAACAGAACGTCCAGCCGCCCCCAGGTTGCCTGTACCTGGTCGAACAGCGCTTTCACGGATGACGGGTCGCGCACATCGGAGGGGATCACCAGAGCATTATTGGCAAGCTCGTCGAGCCCTTCGAGACTGCGCTGCAGCTTGTCGGCGTTGCGACCAGTAAGGGCCACGTGATAGCCAGCCTTGAGCAGGGCAATACTGGTAGCTCGGCCAATGCCTGTGCCGGCACCGGTAACCAGGGCGACTTTGAGTGGGGAGTCGGTCATCGGGATTCCTCTGTGTTTTAGGCTGGGCAGAGGATACACCACCGACGGGCACTCAAGTGTCGCCATCCCGACAGCATCCTGGCGGTCGGGATGGCGCGGGCATTAGTTGATGCCCTTGCGACGTACATCCCAGTCGCGGTCGCTGCACAGGTCACAATTGCTGCCGTAGAACGTGTCTTCGGCGCTGGCGTCGTCCATCAGATGGTAGCGGAACCAGGCGGTTGAGGGGCCACGGTAGTCGCCCGCATTGCCGACCGGCTCGAAATGGCTGGCTCTGGACAGTTCACCCCAGAATACCGGCACGTTAGCGCGGTTGTAGACTGGCAAGGCGTTCAAGGTCGGGCTGGCGATGGTGTCGGCGCTGCCGGTCATCAGGAACATAGGACCATTCTGGTTGGATTGCGAGCTGCTGTTGTGGCCCAGACCAATAGTGTATGGCTGGAACGGCGCAGTGACTTTGATGCGGTAGTCCTGCCCCGCCATGATGGTGCCGCCACCGCCTTGGGAGTGCCCGGCCGCGCCAATACGGTTGAGGTCCAGCTTGTTCGCATAGGTGCCGGTGCTGCGGTTGTTCTGGGTGGTCAGGTAGTCGACGCAGCCCAGCATTTCCTGGCCGGTGCCGGCATTGGAGGTATTGGCTGCGATCACGACGAAACCGTGCGAGGCCCAGTGCTCAAGCAGGGCTGCGTAGGTGCTGGGCGACGCAGTGGTGCCGTTTCCCCAGACGATGATCGGGTGTTTGCGGTTGTTCTCGCCGAGGGTGGACGGGCGAAACACTGTGCAGCTGCTGCCCGCACTGCCGCTGGTCGTCGCGAATGGGCCATTGGCGCTGAAGCTGCCAACGCCCGGGAAACCGGTCCCGGTAGCCGGGTTGCCGGTGCCGCCACCACCACCGGGATTGGTGGCCAGCGCGATGCTGGAAAGCGACAAGCCGAGCGCGAGTGTGGCCAGTTTGAACATCTGTGCATTCATCCTGTGAGTCCTTTTGTCTTGTTGTTGGAATGGCTGCGCAAGGTGCGCAGAAGGCTCACGGTAGGGGGCTTGCGTGTGAGGTAAAGTCGCCCGGATGGGTTATCCGGGCGGTTTGTCTCGATATTGAGATGAGTGATGTCTGAGATTTTCTCGCTAAGCGCCTGTTTTTGCTGTGAAAAAAGGGGAAAGTAGTGGTGCGGCGGCGCAGTGCCACGTCACCCGAATGGGCTCAGTCGTTGCCCCGCGCGCTGACCCCTTCAAGCGTCGCAAAGGAGGTGTCCTTGGCGGTGAGCAGAAAGTCCTGCAGGTAGGGCATTGTCATCATGTCTTCACGCACCGCGGCGTAAAGGGTTCCGAACAGACCGTCCGGTCCAAGCCGGCAGGCGCTGACGTAGCCCTTGTGCAGATATTCGGCCAGCGCCCAGTTGGGCAGGCAGCACACACCGCGACCGGAGGCCACCAGCTGCATCATCATGACTGTCATCTCGGCAGTACGCACACCTGCCGGCTCGACTCCGGCGGGTTCAAGAAACTGCTTGAAAACGTCGAGGCGCTCGCGCTCAACCGGGTAGGTGATTAACGTCTCGCCGGCCAGATCATCGGGTCTGATGTGGTGACGGGTACTCAGCGGGTGCTGGTTGCTGACCGCCAGCAGGGCCTCGTAGGTAAACAGGGGGACATAGCTGATGCCGGGGATATCGAGCGGGTCTGAGGTGACAACCAGATCCAGGTCGCCACGGGCCAACGCCGGCAGCGGAGCGAAGAAGAACCCCGAGGCAAAGTCGACCTCGACCTCGGGCCAGGCGTTGCGGAACTGATCGATAGTCGGCATCAGCCATTGGAAGCAGCTGTGACACTCGATGGCCATATGCAGGCGCCCGGCCTGGCCGCCCGCAAGCCGCTGAATATCGCGCTCGGCCTGGCGCACCTGGGGCAGCAGGGTGTCGGCCAGACGCAGCAGCCGCAGACCTGCGCTGGTAAAGCGCACCGGCTTGCTCTTGCGCACAAACAGGCTCATGCCGAGCCGTTCTTCCAGATCCTTGATCTGATGCGACAGGGCCGACTGGGTCAGATGCAGACGCTCGGCGGCTTCAACAAGGCTTTCTGCCTCGCGCAGGGTAGTCAGGGTGCGCAGGTGGCGGAGTTCAAGCATGGCAGCGGGTCTATATGAGAAAAATCGAACTATAGCATGAGCAAGATGAGTTTGATTCAGTGCTCGCCGCGGGCGAGTATCGCCACTTTGTTGAGCGATCAGGAGAACTCCCATGCTGCTGCACCAAACCGGCCCCGCTGTATCACTTGCGCAGGAGTCAGCGCGCTGGCACCAGCAGGCTGACGCAGGTATGGCATGGGTCAGCATCGCATCAGCGGGTATGCCGCCGTTTGACTCGCTACTGGAGCGGGTTGCCAGTGCGCGTGCCTGCGGATTCAACGTCAAGCCGATCATTCCGGGGCCGTTGTCGTTGCTGTGGTCACTCAGTGATGGGAGCGAGGCGGGGCTTGAGCAACTGGATGGCTTGCTGGACGCCTATGACGATCTGCTGCTTGCCCTCGGCAAACACGGGGTGGAGTGGGTCGAGCTGAATGAGCCGCAACTGACGCAGCCGCTTTCCCCGGTATTGGTTGCGGCCTGCGAGCGCAGCTACAACCGGTTGCAGCGTACGGCACTGAGACGGCTGCTGGCAGTGAGTGGAGGCCCGCTGGTCGACAATCTGGGGTTGGCCTGCAGCCTCCCGGTTGATGCGCTGCAGATCGAGTTGCACGATGCGGAGCGTGAACTGGTTGCTGCGCTGGATCGGCTTCCTGCCTATAAGGCGCTGTCACTGGTGCTGCCTCAACCCGAACAGTCGGCAGCGCTGGCGGCGCAGCTACGGAGTGTGCATCAGCGTCTGGGTGATCGGCTTTGGCTGGCGGCCAGCGATGAAGGTGAGCTAGCGTATTGGGCAGTGGAAATCGGCAACCCGTCGTCTATTGCTGCCTGACGCTTCAACCTGTGCCGGTCTGCCTGTAGAGTAGCGCCCCATTACCTTTCGGGAGCGAATCATGCAGGAACTGTTACTACATTGCCGTCCAGGCTTCGAGGGCGAAGCCGCTGCGGAAATGCAGGAACTGGCTAACGAGCAGGGCATTGCCGGCTACCCCGTGACCCGTGACGGCAGCGCGCTGGTGCGTTTTGTCTGTCCGGAGACGGGCGATGCCGAGCAGCTGATGCGGGCCATTGATTTCCAGCAAGTGATCTTCGTTCGTCAGTGGGCGCTAGGCAGCTGGGTCGATCTCGATCCGGAAGATCGCGTCAGCCCCATTATTACCGCCTGTGCCCAGGGCCCGATTGCCTCGCTGATCTGGCTGGAAACCGCCGATACCAATGATGGCAAGGCGCTCGCGGCGCTTACCAAAAAGCTCAAGGGGCCGCTTGAACGCGCGCTGACCAAAACCCGGTTTGTGCGCCCGAACAAGGCTGAGCTGCCGCGCCTGCACCTGTGCTTCGAGAGTGGCCAGAAGGTGTTTGTTGGCTGGTCCTGGGCTGACAATGGCGCGCCCTGGCCGATGGGGATTCCCCGTTTGCGCGTACCGAAAGAAGCGCCGAGCCGCTCGACGCTGAAACTGGAAGAGGCGTGGCACCACTTTATCCCGCGTGATGACTGGGACGTGCGCCTGAAGGCAGGCATGACAGCGGTCGACCTTGGCGCCGCCCCCGGCGGCTGGACCTGGCAGCTGGTCAACCGGCTGATGAAGGTGATTGCCGTCGACAACGGCCCCATGGATCGCCGCCTGATGGACAGCGGACAGGTCGAGCACGTGCAGGCCGACGGCTACATGTACAAGCCCAAACGCACTGTTGACTGGATGGTCTGCGACATCGTCGACAAGCCCGCCCGCAGCAGCGCCCTGGCCGCCAAATGGATTACCCAGAAACTTTGCCGCGAACTGATCATCAACTTCAAACTGCCAATGAAGCAGCGCTATCCGGAGGTGGTCCAGTGCCTGGCGCATATTCAGGACGCGCTCGAGGCGGCCGGCATCAGGGCAGAAGTTGCCTGCAAGCAGCTCTATACCGACCGTGAAGAAGTTACCTGCCATATTCGAGTGTTGCGCTAGGCCTGATTTCCTCAGTCGCGCTGCCTGCGAGAAGCCCTGCCTACCGTCATAGATTGAGGCTGCAGCCGGTTTGCGACGCCTCAGAGCCTTGCCGTCGATCTACCGACGGCATCGCTATCGCATTGCCCCGCCGGCAGTGTTGCCCCTGATTCGTTCACCCTGCGCGATTGCTTGCTGCCGGCGCGGGGCGTATATCCGCTCAGACATCGCGGCGGCAGGCAGACCCCCCGGCTCTGGCGGGAATCCTGTCAGGGTATTTTTGCCATTATGAGTTTAACTAATGCATTGGTGAAATACGTTCAGTTTTTCTCAATTTCGGCCTGACTTAAACTGCCATCTGTTCCCTGGTGTACGCACCGGAAAAGGAAATTTAGAACCCCTGACGGGCTGTTGCTGCACTCAGGGGTTTCCAGACGTCAGGATACCGACTGCCATGAATACCGAGTTTGAGTTTGCCATCAAAAGCATTCCCTTTGATGAGCATTACCACCCCTCCGACAGCACGCGGATAACAACCAATTTCGCCAACCTGGCGCGTGGTGAAAATCGCCAGGAGAATCTGAGCAACGCCTTGAGGATGATTAATAACCGCTTCAACGCGCTGGCACATTGGGATAATCCCAAGGGCGAACGGTACGCAATCGAGCTGGAAATTATTTCTGTTGAAATGACGCTCGAGGCAACAGGGGCTGCTGACAGCTTTCCTGCAATCGAGATATTGAAAACCAATATCCTTGATAAAAAGACTGACAGATACATTGAAGGGATCGTTGGCAACAACTTTTCATCGTACCTGCGCGATTACGACTTTAGCGTAGTGTTGCCGGATCACAACAAGGGGCAGTCCGGCTTCAGCGTGCCCGCCAATTTTGGCGATCTGCACGGCAAGTTATTCAAGTATTTTGTTGATTCAGGTGCGTATAAACAGCACTTCAAGAAGTTGCCCGTGATCTGCCTGAGTGTTTCGGATAACAAGATCTACCATCGGACGGGAAACCAGCACCCTGTTCTGGGCTTTGAATATGAACCAAATGAGTCTTCGTTAACTGAGCAGTATTTTAAGAAGATGGGGCTGGCTGTCCGCTATTTTATGCCGCCAAACAGCGTTGCACCGCTGGCGTTCTACTTCTTCGGAGACCTGCTTAACGATTACACCGATCTGGAGCTGATCAGCACCATCAGCACCATGGAAACCTTCCAGAAGATCTATCGGCCCGAGATATATAACGCGAACGCTGCTGCCGGGAAGTGCTATCAACCCAACTTGCAAAATCCGGATCACTCACTGACCCGCATTGTCTATGACCGAAAGGAACGCAGCGAGCTTGCTGTTGCGCAGGGGAAGTTTGCTGAAGAGCGTTTTATCAAGCCCTACCGGGATCTGCTTGAACAGTGGTCTGCTAGCTGCTCTCTTTAAATAACCAGGATACACGGCACGATTTACCATGAATAAACTATTACCTACGTCAACTGCGGGCAGCCTGCCCAAACCATCCTGGCTTGCGGAACCGGAGAAGCTGTGGTCACCCTGGAAGCTTGAAGGTGAAGCGCTGCGCGATGGCAAGCGCGATGCATTGCGTCTGTCACTGCATGACCAGCAATGCGCCGGCATCGATATTGTGAGTGATGGTGAACAAACTCGTCAGCACTTCGTAACCACCTTTATTGAGCATCTCGATGGAGTCGATTTCGCGAAGCGGGAAACTGTCCGGATTCGTGATCGGTACGATGCCAGTGTGCCGACTGTCACTGGCTCGGTTGCTCGCCGGAAGCCTGTGTTTGTTGAGGACGCAATCTATTTACGGCAACTGACGGATCAACCTGTCAAATGGGCACTGCCAGGGCCCATGACCATGATTGATACGCTTTACGATGCGCACTATAAAAGCCGCGAAAAGCTGGCTTGGGAATTCGCCAAGATTCTCAATCAGGAAGCCAAAGAACTCGAGGCCGCAGGTGTCGACATTATTCAGTTTGATGAGCCTGCTTTTAACGTGTTCTTTGATGAACTGAATGACTGGGGGGTTGCCACATTGGAGCGAGCCATAGAGGGTCTGAAATGTGAAACGGCGGTTCACATTTGCTATGGCTACGGCATCAAGGCTAATACCGACTGGAAAAAAACGCTGGGCTCGGAGTGGCGCCAATACGAAGAAGCGTTCCCCAAACTGCAAAAATCCAGGATTGATATGATTTCGCTGGAGTGCCAAAACTCGCATGTTCCGATGGACCTGATTGAGCTGATCCGCGGAAAGAAGGTGATGTTGGGTGCCATTGATGTGGCAAGCAATACGGTAGAAACACCGGAGGAGGTTGCCAGCACCCTGCGCAAGGCGCTGCAGTTTGTTGATGCAGACAAGCTTTATCCGTGCACCAACTGCGGCATGGCGCCTTTGTCTCGAGAGCTGGCCAGAGGGAAGCTGAGCGCCTTGAGCGCCGGCGCGGAAATTGTTCGCCAGGAGCTCCTTGCCTAGCAATTGGAGGATGTAGTGGCGTGCGTGCGGTGATGATTGAACGTGTAGATCAATCACGCTGCCGGTAATGGGCTGGGGTTGGAAAGGCCCCGGCTCAGGTGCGCCGCCTGCCATATTACTGTCGGCCGCTCCAGTCACGCTCTATCTGGATTTTTGATTTCAGGATCTGCCATGTCTGTTCCCAGCTCCACCATAGCCCCCCTGCGCTTTCGTGAAGCCCTCGGGCACTATGCTTCCGGTATCACCGTCATCACCTCAAACGTCGATGGCGAGCCGATTGGTTTTACCTGTCAGTCGTTCTACAGCGTATCGATGAGCCCGCCGCTGGTCTCTTTCAGCGTCAAGTCCGACTCGTACAGCTACCCCAAGATTCGCCGCGCGGGTCGGTTCGCGGTCAATATCCTGTCCGGCGATCAGGTCAGCATATCCAACCGGTTTGCTCGGCAGGGCGCGAACAAGTGGCTCGGTGTTGAGTGGCGGAACTCACCTTTGGGAAATCCTGTCATCGATGGCAGCCTGCACTGGCTGGATTGCGAAGTCCATGCTGAACACATCGCGGGTGATCATCTGATCGTGATTGGCAAGGTAAAGGCGTTAAGCCTGGAAGAGGCTATTTCTGTCGAGCCGCTGCTGTATTTCAAGGGGCAATATTATTCACTGCCTGCCAGCATTCCGGGTGATTGACGGGTTCTGCCTTGCTGGTGAGTCTGTTAATGGTTGCGCTCATCAAAATTCGTATATCTGTCTGCCCGGCGTAAGCACGATGTGCGGTATCCGGTCCCTGACCATGGCAATCACTTCGGCCTGCTGGTCTTTGCGGAAGTACAGTCGGACATCCTGGCTGGTGAACTGCTCCGGATTATCTATCTGGGCTGCGTACTCGGCGGGTAGTTCGTAGGGTAGTGTCAGCACGATGAGGCCTTGCTCGGCGTCCAGCATCGCCTCCAGCACCTCGCTCCACAGATACTCATCCTGCTGAAAGTCCTGCCAGTAGGTTTGGTAGCTCGAGTCGCCACCCACCGAGGCTAGTCCGATCCCCACCAAAGCCGGGCCGGCCAATGCGGCAATGGATAGCGCCGGGTTGCTGATCAATAGCATCAGGACGATCCCGATCATCACGAAAGGGATGACGCGTATAAAGATAAACACCATGTCAGGAATGTCTTGCCAGCGGCACACCTCAAGATGTTTGTCGGTTGCACGGTAGACAAAGACGGTTTTTTGCATTGCTTGTTTGTAGAAGATAAAGGTCATGGGTATTGCAGCCAGGAAGGCCGAGTGACCCATGCCTACCCATAGGCCGAACCCAACCGTTATTAACGTGCTTATGACAATGATGCCGCCTTCAGGGATTATTCTCTTGTCGATTGCTTTGACCGTCCATGTTAATAACGTATTTTCCTCGGTATGTTTCCATCCCATTTTCTCTGAGAGCTCTACTGTTTTGCGCCATGAGGTCCTTCTCATTAAATGACTCCCAGATTGAGACCGGAATTTGAACATGCTCTCACCGACTCAGATTTGGATGTGGAGATGCTAGCCGGTTCGACTTGCCAATTTTTTACGTAAGGATTCTCATGCAACGCTCCTTCCTGTATTCCGGCCAGGTTGATGCTGAATCGATAGCCGAGATTGTCGGGGCGTTGCAGTACAGCAGGTGGATAGTTGATGCTGATATCGAGTCGGTCCATGCCACGGGAACGGGGTATGTGGACGAGCCAGATACGCCAGTCAGTCGCCTGGTAGACAGGCCAAACCGTGTTTGGCTGATTGCGGGCTCCAAGGGAAGCCCATTCTCCAAGCTCATTAAGTTCGATCCAGCGGCCCTCTGACATGTAGCCCGAGTACATGCCCGCGCGGTAGCTGGTTTCTCTGTCGGAGCGAAACCAGTTTCCTTCTGTAACCATCATTGGGTGGATGCTTGCCGTGTGTCCGGCGATGCTAGGAGGGAAAATCAGCTTTAGCCAAACACCGTCTTCCAGTGTTTTGGCAATAATGGTGGGGCGCAGTAGTATCTCATGTAGCGCAAGCATTTCGCTTTTTCGGCCATCCTCATTGTCAGGCCAATAGTTAGAGTAGCTTTTGCTCCAACTACTACGGTAAAGCCACAACCTGAAACCCTCTAGTTTCATAGCATCTGCCAATAGCGACGCCGCGAGGTAAAGAGTTCCAGTTAACAGGAGGGCAATTACCGCCCAGGGTGCAAATATTGCTCCTGTCGAGAATGTTCCCGTCCAAGCACCTATTGATGCGCTCAGTTGGAAGATTGCAACTCCGCCCATAGCAATGGCCGCTATTTGCTTTAAGCGCAAGGCCAGTCGTCTATTGTACGATTCTGTGCCTTCGATTTGCCCTTGTAATGCCAGAATCTCTGATGCCGCTGCGATTACTGAAAGCGCAGACACAGCAATTGCTCGCATTGCAAAACTCTTGAACAGTGCCCTGTACTCTAAGCCGATTTTCCACTTATGGGCCGCAGCACTGGTAAGTCGCAGTAGTTGCGCTTTAGCCCCGTTAGTTTTAACCGAGCCCGTTAGGCCGCTAATCCTCGACCACGCCGGTATCAACGTCATTGTGGCCAAGCTCGCCAGCATGCTGCTGGCTGCCGTGCTGACCGCCAACTGGTCTTGCCGGTTCCATTCGCCGTTGGCGCTGGCGGCGGTCATTGTTTCGTGGAAGTTCCAGATGTTGAGTACGGTGACCAGGCCGGCGAGACCTTGGGCGGCGTTGCGTTTTGTCCATTCGTTTACCCGCTTGAGGTAGGCGCCATAGTCTCGTGCTTTCAGTTCCAGCTGTTGCGCCAGCTCCGCACGGACCAGGGTCTGTATGGAGTAGGTGCGGTGCTCAGTATGAGTACGCAGGGTCTGGGTATTGAGTTCGCCGTTGATCAGAACCTTGTTTGGCATCTCCAGCATGAGGGCGTCGAGCTGGCGTTTGAGTTGGTGGACGTCTCTTGTCGCTGCCATGCGGTCGTGGGTTCTGCCGGTTGTTACCACGCGGGTCTGGGCGTCTAGTCGGCGGGTTAGGGCCTGTTAACACAACCTCAGTCCGTCAACGATCAGGGCAAAATTAACGAAGCCGATGAACATGACATCGAGCTTTTCAAAGCGGGAGAAAATTCTGCGAAATCCTTTCAAGCGCCGAAACAGACGCTCTACCTC
>NZ_JBSXON010000012.1:0-15621 GCF_056859475.1 Halopseudomonas sp. L-58 | reverse complement strand
CTCTTCCGGCGCGTTGTCGATCTGGTCGAACGCACGGGCAGCGCCGCCGTAGGACTCTGCACAAACGCGGGTCAGAGCTGCAGTCAGGGTAGTCTTGCCATGGTCAACGTGACCGATGGTGCCTACGTTCAGGTGCGGTTTACTACGTTCAAATTTTTCTTTTGCCACGGTTGATAACCTCTTTAATTAGCCTAGGTTCAAGTTAGCCTTGCTTCTTGATGATCGCTTCGGCGATGTTCATGGGTGCCTCGGCGTACTTCGAAAACTCCATGGAGTAGCTCGCACGTCCCTGGGACATGGAGCGAACATCCGTGGCGTAACCGAACATTTCACCAAGCGGAACCTCAGCGCGGATCACCTTACCGGAAGGAGTATCTTCCATACCCTGTACCAGACCGCGACGACGGTTCAAGTCGCCCATTACGTCACCCATATAATCCTCAGGGGTGACTACTTCGACTTTCATCATCGGCTCAAGCAGGACAGCACCACCCTTCTGGGCCAACTGCTTGGTGGCCATCGAAGCTGCGATCTTGAACGCCATCTCGTTTGAGTCGACATCATGGTAGGAACCGTCAAACACGGTTGCCTTCAGGCCAAGCAGCGGATAGCCGGCGAGAACGCCGTTCTGCATCTGCTCCTCGATACCCTTCTGGATGGCCGGGATGTATTCACGCGGAACCACACCACCGACAATTTCATTGACGAATTCAAGCTTCTCGTCATTGCCCTCGGCAGGCTCGAAGCGAACCCACACATGACCATACTGACCACGACCGCCGGACTGACGCACAAACTTGCCTTCGACTTCACACTTGTTGCGAATCGCCTCGCGATAGGCAACTTGAGGCTTGCCGATATTGGCCTCAACACTGAACTCACGCTTCATCCGATCGACGATAATGTCGAGGTGCAACTCACCCATACCCGAGATGATCGTCTGACCAGACTCTTCATCGGTACGCACGCGGAACGAAGGATCCTCCTGGGCCAGCTTGCCCAGAGCGACACCCATCTTCTCCTGATCGGCCTTGGTGCGTGGCTCAACCGCAACCGAAATAACCGGCTCAGGAAAGTCCATGCGCTCCAGGACAATCGGCTTGTCGATAGCGCAAAGCGTATCGCCAGTGGTCACATCCTTCATACCGATCAAGGCCGCAATATCACCGGCGCGCACTTCCTTGATCTCTTCGCGGGCATTGGCATGCATCTGCACCATGCGCCCGACGCGCTCCTTCTTACCCTTCACCGAGTTGAGCACCGCGTCGCCCGAAGACAGCACGCCGGAGTAAACCCGAGCAAAGGTAAGCGTCCCCACAAAGGGATCGGTCGCAATCTTGAACGCCAGCGCCGAGAAAGGCTCGGCGTCGTCGGCATGACGCTCGTCAGTGCGCTCCTCATCATCCGGGTGCACGCCCTTGATGGCAGCAACCTGATCAGGCGCAGGCAGATAGTCGATAACCGCATCCAGCACCAGCGGTACGCCCTTGTTCTTGAACGAGGAACCACACACTGCCGGAACGATCTCGCAGGCCAGCGTACGCTGACGCAACCCCGCCTTGATTTCCTCGACGGAAAGCTCGCCTTCCTCGAGATACTTGTTCATCAGGTCTTCGTTGGCCTCCGCGGCCGCCTCGACCATCTTTTCGCGATACTCTTCTGCCAGATCACGCAGCTCCGCGGGGATTTCCTCCTCCACGAAACTCATACCCTGATCCGACTCATCCCAGCGAATCGCCTTCATCCGCATCAGGTCAACCTGACCGGCGAAGTTCTCCTCCGAACCGATAGCCAACTGAATAGGCACGGGCGTATGACCCAGCCGCTTCTTGATCTGCTCAACGACACGAAGGAAGTCGGCGCCCTGGCGATCCATCTTGTTTACATAGACGATTCGCGGAACACCGTACTTGTTGGCTTGACGCCACACGGTCTCGGATTGAGGCTCGACACCGGACGTACCACAAAACACAACGACAGCACCATCAAGCACCCGCAGCGACCGCTCGACTTCAATCGTGAAGTCGACGTGGCCGGGGGTGTCGATGATGTTGACGCGATGCTTGTCGTACTGCTTCTCGGAACCCTGCCAGAAGGCAGTGGTAGCCGCCGAAGTAATGGTGATACCCCGCTCCTGCTCCTGCGCCATCCAGTCCATGGTCGCGGCGCCATCATGCACCTCGCCCATTTTGTGGTTTACGCCGGTATAGAACAGAATCCGCTCTGTAGTCGTGGTCTTGCCCGCATCGACGTGCGCACAGATACCAATATTGCGATACAGATTGATCGGGGTTGTACGAGCCACAACAGTCTCCTTGGCCGTTTAGAAGCGGTAGTGAGAGAACGCCTTGTTGGCTTCAGCCATACGATGGACGTCTTCACGCTTCTTGACAGCAGCACCCTTGCCTTCAGCGGCATCACCCAGCTCACCAGCCAGACGCAGGGCCATGGACTTCTCGCCACGCTTACGGGCAGCATCAACCAGCCAGCGCATCGCCAGAGCGTTGCGACGGGAGGGACGCACTTCAACCGGAACCTGATAGGTGGCACCACCTACACGGCGAGATTTAACTTCCACGAGCGGAGCGATAGCGTCGAGAGCTTTCTCGAACAACTCGACCGGATCTTCGGTCTTGGTACGCTCTTTCAGCTTGTCCAGTGCACCGTAAACGATACGCTCGGCAGTGGACTTCTTGCCGCTTTCCATTACGTGGTTCATGAATTTCGCGAGAATCTGGCTGCCGTACTTAGGTTCTGGCAGGATCTCACGTTTTGCCGCTACACGACGTCTTGGCATGATAAGCCCTCAAACGGTCTTCAGGTTAGCCCGGAACTGTAACGACCTGGTTACGTCCGACCTTACTCTTATCGACTCTGATAAATGAAATAGAATTACTTGGGACGCTTGGCGCCGTACTTCGAACGACCCTGCTTACGGTCTTTAACACCAGAGGTGTCGAGAGAACCGCGAACAGTGTGGTAACGCACACCCGGCAAGTCTTTTACACGGCCGCCGCGAATCAGAACGACGCTGTGCTCTTGCAGGTTGTGACCTTCACCACCGATGTAGGAAGAAACTTCGTAGCCGTTGGTCAGACGAACACGGCAGACTTTACGCAGAGCCGAGTTCGGCTTCTTCGGCGTAGTGGTATACACGCGAGTGCACACACCACGACGCTGCGGGCAGTTCTGCAGGGCCGGTACGTCGCTCTTTTCAGCAACGCGCTTACGCGGCTTGCGAACCAGCTGGTTGATTGTTGCCATCTAGCAAACTCCACTGATGTCGGTAAGACATAGTTAATAAAAAATGGCAGGACATAGTGCCCCGCCAATTTTAGGGGTACGGAATTCTATAGACCCCGCCCCCTGTCGTCAAGGCGCCCACTCCCGGAGGGAGCGGGCCTTCCTTTAACCTTCGCTCGAGTTCAGTGCGTCAGACAGCGCCTGCTCGACTTCGCTCGCGCTGACCTTGACCGGCTTGTCGGCCATACGCTGACGCTTGCGCTCGGCGTGATAGGCCAGACCGGTACCGGCCGGAATCAGACGACCTACAACGACGTTCTCTTTCAGGCCGCGCAGGTGATCGCGCTTGCCGGTAACGGCAGCCTCGGTCAGAACCCGCGTGGTTTCCTGGAAGGAAGCCGCCGAGATGAACGATTCGGTCGACAGCGAGGCCTTGGTGATACCCAGCAGCACGCGGTCGTACTTGGCCGGGAACTTGTCCTGCGCCACCAGTTCTGCGTTCTCTTCCAGCACCTGGGTCAGCTCGACCTGATCGCCCTTGATGAAGCTGGAGTCGCCGGACTCGGTGATCTCGACCTTGCGCAGCATCTGACGAATGGTCACTTCGATGTGCTTGTCGTTGATCTTTACGCCCTGCAGACGGTAAACGTCCTGAATCTCGTTGACGATGTACTTGGCCAGCGCACTGACACCCAGCAGACGCAGGATATCGTGCGGGTTGCTCGGACCGTCGGAGATAACTTCACCCTTGGTAACCTGCTCACCCTCGAACACGTTCAGGTGACGCCACTTCGGAATCAGCTCCTCGTACGGATCGCTGCCGTCGTTCGGCGTAATCACCAGGCGACGCTTGCCCTTGGTTTCCTTACCGAACGAAATGGTGCCGCTGATCTCCGCCAGAATGGACGGCTCCTTCGGACGACGCGCTTCGAACAGGTCGGCAACACGCGGCAGACCACCGGTGATGTCGCGGGTCTTCGAGGTTTCCTGCGGGATACGTGCAACAACGTCACCCACGTTCACCTTGGCGCCATCGGACAGGTTGACCAGCGCGTTGGCCGGCAGGAAGTACTGAGCCGGCACATCGGTACCTGGCAGCAGCAACTCTTTGCCGTTCTCGTCTACCAGCTTCACCGCAGGACGGATGTCCTTGCCGGCAGCCGGGCGATCTTTCGGGTCCATGACCTCAATGTTGGTCAGACCGGTCAGCTCGTCAGCGGTACGCTTGATGGTGATGCCTTCATCCATACCGAAGAACGCAACGGTACCGCTGATCTCGGTAACGATCGGGTGGGTGTGCGGGTCCCACTTGGCAACGATTGCGCCAGCGTCGACCTTGTCACCTTCCTTGACCGAGATAACCGCACCGTAAGGCAGCTTGTAACGCTCACGCTCACGGCCGTATTCGTCTGCGATAGCCAGCTCGCCGGAACGGGAAACCGCAACCAGGGCACCGTCGGCACGTTCAACATGCTTCAGGTTGTGCAGGCGGACGGTACCACCGTTCTTGACCTGAACGCTGTCAGCAGCCGAGGTCCGGCTTGCCGCACCACCAATGTGGAACGTACGCATGGTCAGCTGAGTACCCGGCTCACCGATCGACTGGGCTGCGATAACACCTACGGCCTCACCGATGTTGATCAGGTGGCCACGCGCCAGATCACGACCGTAACAGGTCGCGCACACACCGTAGTGGGTGTCGCAGGTGATCGGCGAACGAACGATGACCTCGTCGACACTGTTCTTCTCGAGGAACTCAACCCACTGCTCATCGATCAGTGTGCCAGCGGCCACGATGGTCTCGTCACTGCCCGGCTTGAGGACGTCACGGGCAACAACTCGACCCAGCACGCGCTCACCCAGCGGCTCTACGATATCGCCACCTTCAATGTGCGGCGACATCAGCAGACCCTTGTCGGTGCCGCAGTCGGTCTCGGTGATAACCAGATCCTGCGCCACGTCGACCAGACGACGGGTCAGGTAACCGGAGTTCGCCGTTTTCAGTGCGGTATCGGCCAGACCCTTACGAGCACCGTGGGTCGAGATGAAGTACTGCAGTACGTTCAGACCTTCACGGAAGTTCGCGGTGATTGGCGTTTCGATGATGGAGCCGTCCGGCTTGGCCATCAGACCACGCATACCGGCCAGCTGACGAATCTGGGCAGCAGAACCCCGCGCACCGGAGTCAGCCATCATGTACATGGAGTTGAAGGACTCCTGATCAACCTCTTTGCCCTCGCGATCAAGTACGCGCGTGGTCTTGAGGTTGTCCATCATGGCCTTGGAGATTTCGTCGTTGGCCTTGGACCACAAGTCGATGACCTTGTTGTACTTCTCGCCCTGGGTTACCAGACCGGAAGCGTACTGGTCTTCGATTTCCTTAACTTCTTCGGTCGCCTCGTCAATGATGCGCGCCTTCTCGTCAGGAATGACGAAGTCATTCACGCCGATGGACGCACCAGAGATAGTGGAGTAGGCGAAGCCGGTGTACATCAGCTGGTCGGCGAAGATAACGGTTTCCTTCAGACCCACCACGCGATAGCACTGGTTGATCAGCTTGGAAATCGCCTTCTTCTTCAGCGGCTGATCGACCATTTCGTACGGCAGACCTTTGGGCAGAACCTGGAACAGCAGCGCGCGGCCGACAGTGGTGTCGACAATGCGAGTCTCGGTGGTCCAGCTTTCGTCCTTGTGCTTGACGGTTTCGGTGATACGCACCTTGACCATCGCGTGCAGCTCAACCTGACCGCTGCGGTACGCCATCTCGACTTCGTTGACGTTGGCGAACGCCATGCCTTCGCCCTTGGCGTTGATGCGGGTACGGGTCATGTAGTACAGACCAAGCACCACGTCCTGGGACGGCACGATGATCGGCTCGCCTGACGCCGGCGACAGGATGTTGTTAGTGGACATCATCAGCGCACGCGCTTCCAACTGGGCCTCGAGGGTCAGCGGAACGTGCACGGCCATTTGGTCACCGTCGAAGTCGGCGTTGTAGGCCGCACAGACCAGCGGGTGCAGCTGGATAGCCTTACCTTCGATCAGAACCGGCTCGAATGCCTGGATACCCAGACGGTGCAGAGTCGGTGCACGGTTCAGCAGAACCGGGTGTTCGCGAATGACTTCAGCCAGGATATCCCAGACTTCCGGCAGCTCGCGCTCAACCATCTTCTTGGCCGCTTTGATAGTGGTCGCCAGACCACGGTGCTCCAGCTTGCCGAAGATGAAGGGCTTGAACAGCTCCAGAGCCATCTTCTTGGGCAGACCGCACTGGTGCAGACGCAGAGTCGGACCAACCACGATCACCGAACGACCGGAGTAGTCCACGCGCTTACCGAGCAGGTTCTGACGGAAACGACCCTGCTTACCCTTGATCATATCGGCCAGGGACTTGAGCGGACGCTTGTTGGTGCCGGTGATGGCACGGCCGCGACGACCGTTGTCCAGCAGCGCATCAACCGACTCTTGCAGCATGCGCTTCTCGTTGCGCACGATGATATCCGGCGCAGCCAGATCAAGCAGGCGCTTCAGACGGTTGTTACGGTTGATGACGCGGCGATACAGGTCGTTCAGGTCGGAGGTCGCAAAGCGACCACCGTCCAGCGGAACCAGCGGACGCAGGTCCGGCGGCAGTACCGGCAGAACGGTCATAACCATCCACTCCGGCTTGTTGCCGGAGCCGTCGAATGCTTCCATCAGCTTCAGACGCTTGGACAGCTTCTTGATCTTGGTCTCGGACGTAGTCTGCGGAATTTCTTCACGCAGCTTGCCGATCTCGTGAGCCAGATCCATGGAGCTGAGCAGCTCGTAAACAGCCTCGGCACCCATACGGGCGTCAAAGTCGTCACCGAACTCTTCCAGTGCTTCGAAATACTGCTCATCGTTCAGCAACTGACCCTTTTCCAGGGTAGTCATGCCCGGCTCGATGACAACGTAGCTCTCGAAATAAAGCACGCGCTCTATATCACGCAGGGTCATGTCCAGCAGCAGGCCGATACGGGACGGCAGCGATTTCAGGAACCAGATATGGGCAACCGGCGAAGCCAGCTCAATGTGACCCATGCGCTCGCGACGCACCTTGGCCAGTGCAACTTCGACGCCGCACTTCTCGCAGATGACGCCACGGTGCTTGAGGCGCTTGTACTTGCCGCACAGGCACTCGTAGTCCTTCACCGGGCCAAAGATCTTGGCGCAGAACAGGCCGTCACGCTCCGGCTTGAAGGTACGGTAGTTGATGGTTTCCGGCTTTTTAACTTCGCCGTAGGACCAGGACCGGATCATCTCCGGGGATGCCAAGCCGATTCGGATGGAATCGAACTCTTCAATCTGTCCCTGGGACTTGAGCAGGTTCAATAAGTCTTTCAAGGCCTATACTCCTCGCAGTGTCTCAAGGGCGGCGCTCGCCGCCCGAGACGTGGGCAGTTGGTGATTATTCGGATTCCAGTTCGATATCGATACCGAGCGAACGGATTTCCTTGACCAGAACGTTGAAGGACTCGGGCATGCCGGCCTCCATGCGATGGTCTCCGTCCACGATGTTCTTGTACATCTTGGTACGGCCGTTCACGTCGTCCGATTTCACTGTCAGCATTTCCTGCAGGGTGTAGGCAGCGCCGTATGCTTCCAGAGCCCAGACCTCCATCTCCCCGAAACGCTGACCACC
The DNA here is from genome assembly GCF_056859475.1 of Halopseudomonas sp. L-58. Taxonomy (NCBI): domain Bacteria; kingdom Pseudomonadati; phylum Pseudomonadota; class Gammaproteobacteria; order Pseudomonadales; family Pseudomonadaceae; genus Halopseudomonas; species Halopseudomonas sp. L-58. The sequence continues at coordinate 7,715 of NZ_JBSXON010000012.1, read as the reverse complement.
AAACTGCGCCTTACCACCCAGCGGCTGCTGGGTTACCAGACTGTAGGAACCGGTGGAACGTGCATGCATCTTGTCATCAACCAGGTGGTTGAGCTTGAGCATGTACATGTAACCAACGGTCACCGGACGGTCGAATGCATTACCGGTACGGCCATCCCACAGACGCATCTGACCGCTGTCCGGCAGATCGGCGAGACGCAGCATGTGCTTGATCTCGCTCTCCGCGGCGCCATCAAATACGGCCGTTGCCATCGGCACACCACCGCGCAGGTTGTTCGCCAGCTCGATGATTTCCTGATCGCTCAGCTCGTCCAGATTCTCCTGACGACCGCCTACCTTGTTGTAGACCTCGTCGAGGAACTTGCGCAGATCAGCAATCTTGCGCTGCTCTTCGAGCATGCGGTTGATCTTCTCACCCAGCCCCTTGGCGGCCAGGCCCAGGTGGGTTTCGAGGATCTGACCGACGTTCATACGCGACGGAACACCCAGCGGGTTCAGTACGATGTCGACCGGTGTACCGTTCTCGTCGTGCGGCATATCTTCGATCGGCATGATGACCGAGATAACACCCTTGTTACCGTGACGGCCAGCCATCTTGTCACCCGGCTGGATGCGACGCTTGATTGCCAGGTAAACCTTGACGATCTTGAGTACGCCAGGTGCCAGGTCATCGCCCTGCTGGAGCTTGCGCTTCTTGTCTTCAAACTTCTCGTCGAGCAACTTGCGACGGTCAACCAGATAGGCCTGAGCCAGCTCCAGCTGCTCGTTCAGCGCGTCTTCGCTCATACGCAGCTTGAACCACTGACCACGCTCGATACCAGCAAGGATCTCGGCGTTCAGTGCAGTACCTTTTTTCAGGCCGGCACCACCCTCGACGATCTGACCGTCCAGTGCGGCAGCAAGGCGCTCGAAGGTCGCGGTTTCAACGATACGGAACTCTTCCTGCAGGTCCTTGCGGATCTCGTCGAGCTGCTCCTTCTCGATAGCCAGTGCACGGCTGTCGCGCTCTACGCCGTCACGGGTGAACACCTGAACGTCAATGACGGTGCCCTTGGTGCCCGTCGGCACGCGCAGGGAAGTGTCTTTCACGTCAGAGGCTTTTTCACCGAAGATCGCACGCAGCAGCTTTTCTTCCGGGGTCAGCTGGGTCTCGCCCTTCGGCGTCACCTTGCCAACCAGAATGTCGCCCGGGCCCACTTCAGCGCCAACGTAGACGATACCCGCCTCGTCCAGCTTGCCGAGTGCCGCCTCACCCACGTTCGGGATGTCGGAGGTGATCTCCTCAGGCCCAAGCTTGGTGTCACGGGACACACAGGTCAGTTCCTGAATGTGGATAGTGGTAAAGCGGTCTTCCTGTACAACGCGCTCGGACACCAGGATGGAGTCCTCGAAGTTGTAACCGTTCCAGGGCATGAACGCGACGCGCATGTTCTGACCCAGCGCCAGTTCACCCATGTCGACGGAGGAACCGTCAGCAAGGATATCCTTGCGTGCAACCTTGTCACCTTTCTTCACCAGCGGACGCTGGTTGATGCAGGTGTTCTGGTTGGAACGGGTGTACTTGGTCATGACATAGATGTCGACACCCGCTTCGCCGGCTTCAACTTCGTCGTCGTTGACGCGGACAACGATACGGCTGGCGTCGACCGAATCGATCACACCACCGCGGCGCGCGGTAACGCAAACACCGGAGTCGCGAGCAACGTTGCGCTCCATACCGGTACCGACCAGCGGCTTCTCGGCACGCAGGGTCGGAACCGCCTGACGCTGCATGTTCGAGCCCATGAGTGCGCGGTTGGCGTCGTCGTGCTCGAGGAACGGAATCAGCGAGGCAGCCACGGACACAACCTGACGCGGCGAAACGTCCATCAGGGTGACGTCTTCCGGCGCCTTAACGGTAAATTCGTTCATGTGACGAACCGCTACCAGGTCGTCAACCAGCTTGCCGCCCTCGACCTTTGCGCTCGCCTGAGCGATCACGTGGTCCGCTTCTTCGATGGCAGACAGGAATACGATCTCGTCAGTAACGACCGCGTCTTTCACACGACGGTACGGGCTTTCAAGGAAGCCGTACTGGTTGGTGCGCGCGTAAGTTGCCAGCGAGTTGATCAGACCGATGTTCGGACCTTCAGGGGTTTCGATCGGGCATACACGACCGTAGTGGGTCGGGTGTACGTCACGGACTTCGAAGCCTGCACGCTCACGGGTCAGACCGCCCGGGCCAAGAGCCGATACACGACGCTTGTGGGTAATCTCGGACAGCGGGTTGTTCTGGTCCATAAACTGGGACAGCTGGCTGGAACCGAAGAACTCCTTGACTGCGGCAGCGACCGGCTTGGCGTTGATCAGGTCCTGGGGCATCAAGCCTTCGCTTTCGGCCATGGACAGACGTTCCTTGACCGCACGCTCAACACGCACAAGGCCAACGCGGAACTGGTTCTCTGCCATTTCACCAACCGAGCGAATACGGCGGTTACCCAGGTGATCGATATCGTCAACGACGCCTTTGCCGTTACGGATGTCAACCAGAGTCTTCAGCACCTCGACGATGTCTTCCTTGCTGAGAACGCCAGCGCCTTCGATCTCTTCGCGACCGATACGGCGGTTGAATTTCATACGGCCAACAGCAGACAGGTCGTAGCGCTCACTGCTGAAGAACAGGTTCGCAAACAGGGTCTCAGCCGCGTCTTTGGTCGGCGGCTCGCCGGGGCGCATCATGCGATAGATTTCGACCAGAGCTTCCAGCTGGGTACTGGTGTTGTCGATACGCAGGGTGTCGGACACAAACGGACCACAGTCGATCTCGTTGGTGTACAGGGTTTCCAGACGGGCAACCTGCGCCTTGGCCAGCTTGAGTACCAGGTCAGCGGTAATCTCGGTGTTGCACTCAACCAGGATTTCGCCGGTAGCCGGGTGCACCACAGGCTTGGCGATGGTACGACCAATCAGATAGTCGAACGGCACTTCCAGGCTGGTGATACCAGCTTTCTCGAGCTGATTGATGTGGCGCGCGGTAATACGTCGACCTTTTTCGACGATGACCTTGCCCTTGCTGTCCTTGATGTCAAAGGTAGCAATCTCACCACGCAGACGCTGGGGCACCAGTTCGAGCATCAGGTTTTCACCCTGAACCTGGAACACGTTGGTGTCGTAGAACATGTCCAGAATTTCTTCTGTCTGGTAGCCCAGTGCGCGCAACAGAACGCTCGCCGGCAGCTTGCGGCGACGGTCGATACGAACAAAGACACAGTCTTTCGGGTCAAACTCGAAGTCCAGCCAGGAGCCGCGGTAAGGAATCACGCGAGCCGAGTACAGCAGCTTGCCGGAACTGTGCGTCTTGCCACGATCGTGGTCGAAGAACACACCCGGGCTGCGGTGCAGCTGGGAAACGATGACACGCTCGGTACCATTGATGACGAAGGTACCGTTCTCGGTCATCAGGGGGATTTCCCCCATGTAGACTTCCTGCTCCTTGATGTCCTTGATCGCCTTGTTGGACGACTCGCGATCAAAGATGATCAGGCGCACTTTGACGCGCAGCGGTACCGCGAAGGTAACCCCGCGCAACACACATTCCTTGACGTCGAAGGCCGGCTCGCCAAGGCGGTAACCGACGTATTCGAGGGCCGCATTACCGGAATAGCTGATAATGGGGAAAACAGATTTGAAGGCCGCGTGCAGACCGATATCACGGATCTGGCCCTGGCCGGCGTCAGTCTGGAGAAACTCCCGATAGGAGTCCAGCTGAATGGCCAACAGGTAGGGCACATCCATCACATGCGGCAGTTTGCCAAAGTCCTTGCGGATACGTTTTTTCTCAGTATATGAGTAAGCCATCAGCGTTCCCCAGCTTGGTCACCTGCTTGATTGGCCTCCCCGCTTCGCGGGAAAACCTGAAAATGCGTGCAAGCCCTTCGTCTTGCTCACTCCCTCGGAGTGCGGGCGTTGTACGCCAGTTTGGCGTGATACAACGGAAAAAGGCCGGTGGCACACAGGCCACCAGCCATCAATCTGATTGGATAGAACCAGATTGTCGACGCAAGGTCGGGCGAGCTTACTTGAGCTCGACCTTGGCGCCTGCTTCTTCCAGCGCCTTCTTGGCAGCTTCGGCTTCTTCTTTGGAAGCGCCTTCCTTGATGGTGCCCGGAGCGCCGTCAACCAGTGCCTTGGCTTCTTTCAGGCCCAGGCCGGTCAGTTCACGAACAGCCTTGATGACGTTAACTTTCTTCTCACCGGCTTCGGTCAGAACAACGTCAAACTCGGTCTGTTCTTCAGCAGCAGCAGCGCCACCAGCAGCCGGACCGGCTACAACAGCAGCAGCAGCAGAAACGCCGAACTTTTCTTCCATAGCGGCGATCAGTTCAACAACCTGCATTACGGACATTTCGGATACGGCGTTGATGATATCTTCGTTGGTCAGAGCCATGACTCTAAATTCCTGTATTGGGGACGGCGGAGCCGTCGAAAAAAAGCGTTAAAGGGAAACTGAAGGCGCCGATCAGGCAGCTTCGGCTTCCTTCTGATCGCGGACTGCAGCCAGAGTACGAACGAACTTGCTGGTGGCGCCTTGAATAACGCTCATCAGCTGTGCGATTGCTTCGTCGTAAGTCGGCAGAGAAGCCAGCTTGTCGATTTCACCTGCTGCAAGGAAGTTGCCTTCGAACGCAGCTGCTTTGATCTCGAACTTATCCTGATTCTTCGCGAACTCCTTGAACAGACGAGCGGCAGCGCCCGGGTGTTCGTTGGAGAAGGCAATCAGAGTCGGGCCTACGAAAGTTTCATTCAGGCACTCGTACTGAGTACCTTCGATCGCACGACGCAGCAGGGTGTTACGTACAACACGTACGTAAACGCCGGCTTCGCGTGCTTCCTTGCGCAGACCAGTCATAGCAGCAACGGTCACACCGCGGGCATCAGCCACAACGGCAGACAGCGCACCTTTGGCAGCTTCGTTGACTTCAGCGACGATGGCTTTTTTGTCTTCGAGCTTAATTGCCACGGGTTTTACTCCTGGATTTACCATTAACCGCCCTTGCGGGCAGCGTGTTTTGGTGTCTGATCCAGCCTGCACTGAATCGGGAGCACCATCTGCGTAGGCCTGAGGGATCACTCCCGGGGTTTAAGGCTTGCGCCGCCTACGGTCTTGGACAGCCCCCGCCATGCAGGGACCCCAATCAAAGAAGAGCGCACCGTGCATACGGCGCACTCCAACAACATCAGATGTTCAGGGAAGCCTGATCGATCTGTACGCCCGGACCCATGGTGGTGCTCAGGGTTACGCGCTTGATATATACGCCTTTGGAGGTGGACGGCTTGGCCTTTTTCAGGTCAGCCAGCAGCGCCTCGACGTTCTCCTTCAGTGCGGTGGCGTCAAAGCCTACCTTGCCTACGGAGCAGTGAATGATGCCGTTCTTGTCGGTGCGATAACGAACCTGACCAGCCTTGGCGTTCTTCACGGCAGTGGCGACGTCTGCAGCAACGGTACCAACCTTCGGGTTCGGCATCAGGCCGCGCGGACCCAGAACCTGACCCAGCTGACCAACAACGCGCATTGCATCCGGAGAGGCGATAACAACGTCGTAGTTCAGATCGCCAGCCTTCATTTCGGCGGCCAGATCGTCCATACCGACTTTGTCAGCGCCGGCAGCCAGAGCTGCTTCAGCGTTGGCACCCTGGGTGAACACAGCAACGCGCACAGTCTTGCCAGTACCGTTTGGCAGCAGGGTTGCGCCACGTACGACCTGGTCGGATTTACGCGGATCAACGCCCAGATTTACAGCAACGTCGAACGACTCTACAAACTTGACGTTGGATACGTCAGCCAGAACGGCTGCAGCTTCTTCGAAGGTGTAAGCCTTGTTAGCCTGTACCTTTTCGGCAATTGCCTTTTGACGCTTGGACAGCTTAGCCATTACACACCCTCCACGTTAAGGCCCATGCTGCGCGCGGAACCAGCGATGGTGCGCAGGGCAGCTTCCAGATCAGCAGCGGTCAGATCAGCCTCTTTGGCCTTGACGATCTCTTCCAGCTGAGCACGGGTGACGGTACCCACTTTCTGGCTGTTCGGACGCGGAGAACCGCTCTTCAGACCAGCTGCTTTTTTCAGCAGAACGGCTGCAGGGGTGCTCTTGGTTTCAAAAGTAAAGCTACGGTCACTGTAAACAGTAATGATCACCGGAGTCGGCAGACCAGGTTCCATGCCCTGAGTCTTGGCGTTGAACGCCTTGCAGAATTCCATGATATTTACGCCGTGCTGACCCAGAGCCGGACCAACCGGCGGGCTCGGGTTGGCCTGACCGGCCTTGACTTGCAGCTTGATATAAGCCTGAATCTTCTTTGCCATTGTCTTTCTCCGAAGGGTAATAGCGCCTTGCGGCTTCCCGTTTAAAAACAGCCCCTGATACCGACAACAAAGCCCCGCAACGCGCTAGGCGCTGCAGGGCTCAGGAAATCAGGAGAGATCAGCCTTTTTCGACCTGGCCGAACTCTAGCTCCACTGGCGTGGGGCGACCAAAAATAAGAACAGCCACCTGAACACGGCTCTTCTCATAGTTAACTTCTTCAACAACCCCATTGAAGTCAGCAAAGGGACCGTCGGTAACACGAACAACCTCACCGGGCTCAAACAGCGTCTTCGGCTTCGGCTTGTCGGTGCCATCTGCAACGCGACGAAGAATGGCTTCGGCTTCCTTATCAGTGATCGGCGCCGGCTTGTCGGCGGTACCACCAATAAAACCGAGAACTCGCGCAGTATCCTTGACCAGGTGCCATGTTCCCTCGTTCATTTCCATTTGAACAAGCACATACCCCGGGAAGAACTTGCGCTCACTCTTGCGCTTCTGACCGTTGCGCATTTCCACCACTTCTTCGGTGGGAACCAGAATCTCGCCGAATTGGTCTTCCATTCCGGCCAGCTTGACACGCTCCTGGAGAGAGCGCATTACATGCTTTTCGAAGCCCGAATAGGCATGCACTACGTACCAACGCTTAGACACGGAGCACCTTTAACCAATGAACTGAGAGACGATCCAACCCAGCAAGCTATCAAGCCCCCAGAGGATCAGGGCCATAACCAGAACCACCGCAACAACGATCATGGTTGTTTGTGTGGTTTCTTGCCGAGTAGGCCAAACGACCTTGCGTATTTCGATACGCGCTTCTTTGAGCAGCGACCAGAACGCCTTGCCCTTGCTTGTCTGCAGCGCAACGAAGCCCGCGACCAGAGCAAGAACAACAAGCGCGATCGCGCGGTACAAAACAGGCTCGGCAGAGAAGTAGGAATCCCCAAAAACACCGACGGAGACAATTAAAGCCACAACAACCCACTTGATCACATCGAAGCGGCTATCGTTAAGCTCTGCCTTAGCACTCATGAATCTTCAAGTCCTGTTTTGGAAGCCAGATTTTAATCTGGCAGGCCAGGAGGGAATCGAACCCCCAACCTGCGGTTTTGGAGACCGCCGCTCTGCCAATTGAGCTACTGGCCTGTAATCGCAGTCGAGCCGGCAATACTACCGGCCCGACAGTTCAAGATCAACCAATATTACTCGATGATCTTGGCTACTACACCGGCGCCAACGGTACGGCCACCTTCGCGAATCGCGAAGCGCAGACCGTCTTCCATTGCGATCGGAGCGATCAGGGTAACGTCCAGCTTGACGTTGTCGCCCGGCATTACCATTTCAACGCCTTCCGGCAGTTCGCAGGAACCGGTC
>NZ_JBSXON010000011.1:0-4864 GCF_056859475.1 Halopseudomonas sp. L-58 | reverse complement strand
CGAAGAACGCTGGCCGGAAATTGAATTCCGCGCGACGCGAGAGCATCACTGAGCCGCTACGGGGCTCAGCTGTAACCCTCAACGTGCAAGGAACACCCGTGCGGTCACCAGCTGCGCGGGTAGTTTGAGCGCACTGCAACTGCAAACGGCCGCGATAACTTCCACCGCACTCGCGCAGGGCCCACAGTCTGTCCTCGCTTTTCGCTTTTCGCTTGTAGCTTGTAGCTTGTAGCTTGTAGCTTGAGGCTTGCAGCTGAGCCGCGCAGCGGCTTCCAGCTTGCAGCTCGCTACGCGTAAGCGTAGCGTTCCCCCCATGCCCTACATCGACACCCACACCCATCTCAACTTCGCTGCCTTCGACCCTGATCGCGATCAGGTGTTGAGCGACTGCGCGCGCCTGGGTGTCGAGCGGCTGGTGCTGCTGGGAGTCACGCAGGGCAACTGGGATCGAATCTGGCAGCTGTGCCGGCAGCACGACAATCTGTTCGCCGCCTTTGGATTACACCCGATGTTTATGGACGAGCACCGTGACGGGCACATTGGCGCATTGCAGCAAATACTGGCAGAGCGGCTGGACGATCCGCGCTGCTGCGCCGTTGGCGAATACGGGTTGGACTACTGGGGCAAGAACGCAGACCGCAACGCCCAGCAGCAGTTGTTCGAGGCGCAGTTGCAGCTGGCGGTCGATTGCCGTCTGCCCAGTTTGCTGCACGTGCGCCGCGCCCACGCCGATGTGATCGCCACACTCAAGCGCTACCGCCCGGCGCGCGGCGGCATTATCCATGCTTTCAGCGGCAGCCCGGAAGAGGCCCGCGAGTACCACAAGCTGGGCTTCAAGCTGGGCCTGGGCGGCGCCGCCACCTGGCCGCAGGCAACCCGGTTGCGTCAGACCATCGCGCTGCTGCCCGGTGAGCAACTGGTGCTGGAAACCGACTCGCCCGACATGGCGCCGGCCTTCCACGCCCACCAGCGCAACAGCCCCGCACTGCTGCCACAGATAGCCAAAGAGCTGGCCGCCCTGCGTGGCGAATCACTCGACGAGTTCAGCGCCCGGTGCTGGCAGAACAGTTGCGAGCTGTTTCAGTGGTCGCCGCCAGCCCTCCCGGCTTGATAGAGTTATAGCCTGTTCCAAGGAGGACCAACCCATGCCCTACGGCATAGCCCTGTTTCTGATCTGGCTGGTACTGCTGTTGCGCTTCCCGCGGGTGATGCTGCCGGTCAGTGCCGTCGTTGCAGGCCTTGCCCTGCTGCTTGGTGCGATCATGGGTGTGCTGCAGTGGCAGCAAAGCCAGCGCATCGACCATCTCGCCTTCGACCTCAGCTATCAGCCCGACAGCTGCCCGTTCGGCCAGCCGCTGGCGGTCCGCATTCATAACGGCGGTGAGCTGACCGCACGCAATATCAGCTGGCTGCTGTGGGTTAACCAGCCCGGCTACAACTCCAACCTGGTCGACGTTGCCAGCAGCGATCAACGCTTTACCCTCGGCCCCGATCTGCTACCCGGCGCCGATACCCTGGTCTGCTACAGTCTGGCGCGGCTGCGCCGCGGCTACCGTGAATCCGAGCTGCAATACCGCGCTGATGCGGTGCGAGCCGACTTTATCGAAGAACAATAAGGAGCCCCACCCATGACCCAACCCGTCGCCCTGATCACCGGCTGTTCGTCCGGCATCGGTCAGGCTTTGGCGCTGGCCTGCCTGGACGCCGGCTATCAGGTATTCGCCGCCGCGCGCCGTGTCGACACCCTGACCCCGCTGACTGACAAGGGCGCCATCGCCATCGAACTCGATGTGAATGACGCCGCCCAGCGCAGGCAGTGTGTCGAGCAGATTCGCGAGCAGGCCGGGCGCCTGGACCTTTTGGTCAACAACGCCGGGTACGGTGCCATGGGGCCAATCATGGATGCCGATCGCGAGACCCTGCTGCGCCAGTTCGACACCAACGTCTTTGCTCCGCTGCAACTGGTTCGCGACAGCGCCGAGCTGCTGCGCACCGCCAAGGGCCTGATCGTCAATATCGGCAGTGTGTCCGGCGTCACCACCACGCCGTTCTCCGGCGTGTACTGTGCCTCCAAGGCGGCGCTGCATGCGATTTCCGACGCGCTGCGCATGGAGCTGCATCCGTTCGGCATCCAGGTCATGACGGTCATGCCGGGGGCCATCGCCTCGGACTTCGGCAATAACGCCACCGCGGCGATAACCATGGCCGACAGTTCCTGGTTCAAGCCCTGGGAAAAAGCGGTACAGGCCCGCGCCAAGGCCTCGCAAAACGCCCGCTCAACCAGCGCGAAGGACTTTGCCCGCGAGCTGCTCGGCTACATCGGCAACCCGGTGCGGCCGGAGAACGTGCTGATCGGCTCCGGCGCGCGCAGCATGGTGCGCCTCAAGCGCTGGCTGCCGACATCGATCCTCGACAAGCGGATGCGCCAGCGCTTCAAGCTGGAGTAATCAGAGCGCGTCCTCGTCGTAGAGCAACTGCTCCGCCTGCCGGTCGGCCACTTCGGCAGGCGAGCGCCCCTGCGCAAGGCTCTGTTCTAAGATCGAATCGAGCCGGCTGCCGATATTCCTGATCCGCCCCGCAATGTCGCCGGCCGCAACGCCCCGGTGAGTCAGCGCGACATGCAACAGACCACCCGCATTGATGACGTAGTCGGGCGCATACAGAATCTCGCGCATCCGCAACTGTTCGCCCAACGCTGGCTCGACCAGCTGGTTATTGGCGGCGCCGGCCACCACCGCGCAGCGCAGCCGGGTGATGCTGCGCTGATTGATGACGCCGCCCAGGCCGCAGGGTGCAAACACATCACAGGGCGCCTCGTAGACGGCATCCGGGGCCAGAGGCTGGGCGCCGAGTTCCTCTTCAGCCAGCCGCACCCTGCCCTGATCCAGATCGGCCACCAGCAGCTCGGCGCCCTCGGCCTGCAGCAGCTGTGCCAGCGCATATCCCACATTGCCCAGCCCCTGCAGGGTGACGCGCACCCCATCGAGCGATTCCTGACCGAGCCGCGCCCGCACCGCCGAACGTATCCCGGCCAATACGCCGAGCGCCGTGTGCGGCGAGGGGTCACCGGCATGCGTAGTGCTGGTCACGTGGGCGGTTTGCTGGGCAATGCAGTCCATATCGGCACTGCTGGTGCCGCTGTCCATCGCCGTGATGTACCCCCCACGCAGCGATTCAATACAGCGGCCAAAGGCCTCGAACAGCGCGGCCCGATCGGCAATGTGCGGCTGACGCAGTATCACCGCCTTGCCGCCGCCCTGGTCCAGCCCCGCCAGCGCTGCCTTATAGCTCATGCCGCGGGCCAGACGCATGGCGTCAGCCATAGCGTCGTCGACACTGTTGTAGGCGAGATACCGGCACCCGCCAAGCGCCGGGCCCAGACGCGTATTGTGGATCGCAACAATGGCTTCGAGTCCGGTCGCCTGGTCGGAAAAGAAGTGCAACCCTTCCATACGTTCGGCACGCATCGCTGTAAACATGTACGCTCTCCCGCTTTCTTCGGTTGTCTGAAACAACCATACACACTAAACCCGTTCCTTGCCTGCGCCTCTTTGGCAAACTTGGGATCCCCTGTATTCGGAGGTTATTACATGCGTTGGTTGTTGCCGTTTTTTACCGTGATGCTGATGGTTGTTGTCAGCACACCTGATGCCGAAGCCCGCCGCATGGGCGGTGGCAAGAGTTTCGGCAGCGCGCCGACCCACCAGAGCGCACCCGTTCAGCGTCAGGCTGCACCGCGCGATCAGCAAGCGGCTCCCAACCGTCAGCAAACCGCTGCGGGAGCAGCCACCTCCGGCGCCAGCCGCTGGCTGGGCCCGCTGGCCGGTATCGCCGCAGGTGGTCTGCTGGCGTCCATGCTGTTCGGTGACGGCTTCGAGGGCATTCAGCTGTTCGACATTCTGCTGTTCGGCCTGATCGCCTTTGTTCTGTTCAAGCTGTTCAGCCGCCGCCCGCAGGCCGCGCAGCAGCGCCAGCCGCAATGGCAGCCGGCCGGCGGAGCGCCCATGCAGCGCGAGCCGGTGCAGAACTGGGAGCCAGCGCATACCGCACAGCCCGCTGCCGCTGCGCCGATTGACGCCCCGGCCTGGTTCGACGCCGAGGTATTCCTGCGTGGTGCCAAGGAGCATTTCTATACCTTGCAACGCCACTGGCGTGACGGCGACAGCGCCGGCATGGCCGAGTACCTGAGCCCCGAGCTGCTGCAGCAACTGCTGGCCGCACGCGAGGAATCGCCGCCAACCGCCAATGGCTTCGTCGACGAGCTGACCGCGCGTCTGGACGGCGTCAGCCAGGCCAACGGACGCACACTGGTAACCGTCAGCTTCAATGGCCTGGACCGAGACAGCGCCGAAGACGCAGGCCAGTGGTTCGATGAAAGCTGGGCGCTGGAACGCGCCGATGGCGACAATCAGCCGTGGATTATCACGGGAATTCGGCAGAACGGCTGAGCGCGCCGCAGGCGCGCGCTCAGCGGCAAGCGGCAAGCGGCAAGCGGCAAGCGGCAAGCGGCAAATAATGTGCTCGCCTGCTGGGCCGTCAAATGATTCCTGAAAGACTTTGACGCCATTGCCCGCCCCAAGAAAAAACCGCGCGATTAGCATCAGCGCGGTTCAGACTGCTGACGAACCCCGCATTTTCGCGGGGTTTCGTTTTTCTGGGACGCTTGCAATGATTTTCCCTGTGTTGACTGATTCAGCCTGCGAAGGCACCAATTCCCTCCGAGTAGCTGCACTTTTGGCTTCGTAGCCAAGTGCCGCGTCTTATCCCGGACCGCAGGCGTAAAAGCACTGCCAGCAGGCGGGCAATCTTCTTCATGTTTTGGCAGGCGGCTGCCAATAGGCACTGTTTCATTACCTTGCGCAGA
>NZ_JBSXON010000010.1:0-8424 GCF_056859475.1 Halopseudomonas sp. L-58 | reverse complement strand
CTCTTCCGGCGCGTTGTCGATCTGGTCGAACGCACGGGCAGCGCCGCCGTAGGACTCTGCACAAACGCGGGTCAGAGCTGCAGTCAGGGTAGTCTTGCCATGGTCAACGTGACCGATGGTGCCTACGTTCAGGTGCGGTTTGCTACGTTCGAACTTCTCTTTAGCCATCGAGAGATCCCCTATTCGTGAGAGCAATGCGCGTGTCACGCGACCATTAAATAAAAGGCAGATATTCGCATATCTGCCTTGATATTGGAGCTCATGAGCGGATTTGAACCGCTGACCTCACCCTTACCAAGGGTGTGCTCTACCAACTGAGCTACATGAGCTTACAAACCATTACATCGTCAGACTGGAGCGGGTAGCGGGAATCGAACCCGCACCATCAGCTTGGAAGGCTGAGGTTCTACCATTGAACTATACCCGCCAAGTAGCCTGACTACGCGAAATCTGGTGGAGGGGGAAGGATTCGAACCTTCGAAGGCTAAGCCGTCAGATTTACAGTCTGATCCCTTTGACCGCTCGGGAACCCCTCCGTAAAAGAGGCGCCATTTTCATCACTTGGCGACCCTCTGTCAACACTTTTATCAGCAAAAACACTTACTTGAAGATATTTTTTACCGACTGGCCGGAAGTCCGGGACTGCCGAGCCGTGAAGCGGGCGCAATTCTAGGGGATGTTGCGCTCATTGGCAACGGGTGCGCACGATTGATATTGATGCTGCATTGCAGGGAAGTCCTCCCGCAGCTTGAGCAGCAGCTCCGAGCCTACCAGCCTGCGCGCTTCGGGAGCCACCTGGACACTGTATTGGCTGCGCAATTTTTCCACTCGCTCGATACGCACGTCGTAACCGTCTGACTGCAACTGAGCCTGTCGGGCGGCCGCATAATCCTCCCGACTGAATACACCTAGAGAGATGTTGCCAGCCAGAGGGCCTTCGGTTATCACAAAGCTATCAATCCCTCGCTCCTGCAGCGACGACAGCTTCGCCAGTGCGCCCGAAGCCCCACCCATTACCGACATTACAAGCCAGTAATCGCTACTGCTGACAATCTCATCCGCTACCACCTCCGCCGTTACGTCCAGCGCAAGCAGCCGCTGAAGCAACTGCGCCGCCTCCTCACGATCTGCAAAGACACCGAGACGAATGCACAGCGCTGCGGGCGAAGTATCGGCACCTGAGAGAGATGCAGGGTGCGAGCTGATCATCGATGACTCGACAAGGGAATCAGGCACCGGCAGAGCCGACACGTCAAGCTCGCGATCAGGCACCAGTTCGCCGCTCTGCAACTGCCAAAGTGCGTACAGAATGTTTAGCAGCAGCAGAAAAAGGAACAGCGAACGCATCAATCAATCTCCATGGGACAAGCCAGCGCCAGCCCATCGAAAACCAGATCGTTGATGATATGGCAGTTTTGCGGCAGCGCTTCGGCCATCCGCTCGGCATCCCCACCGGTCAGAATTACCACCATTTCTTCGCCGAGCGTGTGGCGCGCGACACGAAGCTGCTCGCGAACGAAGCCGACCAGCATAAGATCACAGCCGAACTCCACGGCCTCGGCGGTACTTTCACCCGGCTGCGGCAGCGCAAGATCGCCGCGCAGTGACTGCTCATAGCGGATCAGTCTGGTGTGACGCTTGAGGCTTCCCCTCAGCAGCTTGCTGCCCGGCGCAATGTATCCCCCCAGATGCTGGCCCGCCGCGTTGACAAAATCGACCGTCACCGCGGTTCCCAGATCAATCACGACACAGGCACGGCGACACAGATTGTAGCCGGCCACCAGTGCCAGCCAGCGATCCATTCCGAGTTTGCTGAAATCCGCATAACCATTGCGCACACCCGCCAACTCCTGGGCGCTACGCGCAAGCACCGGATGCAGCTTCAGCCAGCTTGTAAGCTGATCCATTACGACCTGGTTCTCTTCGGCGGAACGAACACTGACCAGCCGGCAGCCGTGGATTTCTCGCTCCTGACCACCCAGCAACCGTTGCAGCTCGACCAGGTCGGGCGCCATATCCCGGTCACGGACGCGCCCCTCCCGATCCAGCAGCCGCCATTTGATCAGGGTATTGCCGCAGTCCAACTCAAGAAGCATGGTTCAACCTCAGACTCACTTCACCACCGCTGATTTCAACGTCACCGCTTTCGGTATGCAGCAGCAGCGCGCCCCGGGCATTGACACCCGCATCCACTCCATAGAGCTCATTACTCCCGGACACCACTTTTACGGCCTTGCCCGCCCATGCGTTACGCGTCATCCATTGCTGCTGGAACGGAGCAAAGCCCTGGCGATGGAAAGCGTCCAGCGCTGGAGCCAAGCGCCGAAGGAGCGCAGCAATCAACTCATTGCGATCCAGCGTCGCATGCTGCCCGGAGCGCAAAAGCGACGTCCATGCCTGATCAATACTGGCCGCAGAGTCGAGTAGCACGTTGACGCCCACGCCAATGACGACAACGGCGTCGCCCGTAAGGTCACCCGAGATTTCGAGAAGAATGCCGGCGAGCTTGGCATTATCAAGCAACACATCATTCGGCCACTTGAGCTGGCAACCTCGGTAGCCGACATCTTCAAGCGCCTGCACAAGACATAATCCGACGAGCAGGCTGAGCCCCTCGAGCCCCGCACCGCCAGCAGAGACAGGCTCGGCCAGGGAGATATAGATATTCTGGGCATACGGACTTGCCCATTGCCGTCCGCGCCGCCCGCGACCAGCCAGCTGCTGCTCCGCCAGCACGATAAGCGGCAGGGGCTGCTGCGGATCCAGAGCGCGCTGCGCCTGCGCGTTGGTTGAGTCAACCTGTTCATGCACAAACCACCGCCAGCGCGCTGCAAGTTCTGCCGGCAGCAATGACTGTATTTTCCCGGCATTGAGCATGCTCGCACCGGGAGGCAGCCGATACCCCTTGCCGCGGACGCGCTGTAGCGGATAGCCATCGTCCTCCAGCCGCTTGAGAGCCTTCCAGACTGCAGCGCGACTAACTCCCAGCTCTGAGCCGATAGCCTCGCCGGAGTGAAAGCGCCCGTCGGCTAGCAATGCAAGTATCTCGCTGAGCATGGTTGGCTGTACCTGTGGCAATGAACGGCACATGATACCGTTGGCGGCCGACCGTCGCTATCCTCTCGGCCGACGCGACCAGAATGGACGCCGCAACTCCTCGTGAGCATCTGCGAGACTGATACCCACATCCTTCATCTCTGCCTCAGTCATCGTCGCCAACAGACGGCGCTCGTAGCACCAACGTCGCCAGCGCCCAAGCGCGCGCCTTCCCGCTCGCCACACCAACGCAGCACACCCACCTCGTCCAACACACTTGCACATAAGCATTCCTCCAGATCGCACTGGAGAAATTGTCCCGATCGGCATAGCATCAATCCAACGAATGCTTTTTATGCAAACCATCTTCAGGATTGATGAATGGCCAGTTACCCAACTATCGACAGCGAGCTGCTTCGCACCTTCGTCGCCATTGCAGATCAAGGCGGCTATACCCGAGCAGCGGAACAGGTCAATCGCACGCAATCTGCTGTAAGCATGCAGATGAAACGGCTAGAGGAAGACGTGGTACAGCGCAGCCTGTTTCAGCGCAACGGACGTCAGATGCTGCTTACCGCCGAAGGCGAACTATTGCTGGGCTACGCACGACGAATCCTGCGCCTGCAGGGGGAAGCGCTGAACAGCCTGCGCGCACCGCACATGGTCGGCCTGGTACGCATCGGCACACCCGACGATTACGTTACGCGCTTCCTGCCGGGCGTACTGGCCCGCTTTGCGCAGGCATTTCCACTGGTGCAAGTCGAGATGCACTGCGAGCCATCGTTTCAGCTACTCCAGCGCCAGGATCTCGATCTGACCATCGTCACTCGAGAGCCAGGCAAGGAAATCGGCCAACTGCTGCGTCAGGAAGAGGTGGTGTGGGCGCAGGCAGAAAACGCCATGCTGCATGAGCGCAGCACCCTGCCGCTGGCGATGTTCAACGCAGATTGCTTCTGCCGCAACTGGGCCTGTAATGCGCTGGACACCCTGAACCGCGATTATCGCGTGGCCTACAGCAGCCCGAGTCTGTCGGCGATTCTGGCCGTGGTCGGAGCAGGGCTGGCGATCACGGCACAGCTACGGAGTCTTATCCCGGCTGACATGCGCATCATCGGTAAGGAAGAAGGATTACCAGACATGCCCATGGCAAGCATCGTGCTGCTGCGCAACCCGCGCAGCCAGTCACCGGTTACCGAATGTCTTGCCGAGCATATTGCCGAGGGCTTCCGTCAGCACTAACCCCAATAGAAGGCGCCCGGACTTGCGCAATCAGGCCGGAACAGGTGGCCTACATCCGGCACAGCGAAGCAGCGATCACCCCGTTGCGGTTGCCACCCATTGTACTCGGCGTGGGTAATGCCCACCTCCCAAAGCTGAGGCGCATCCCATCCACAAGGCCGCAACTCGAGTCGCACTTCAGCCCCCACCAGACTGATCGACTCCACCTGCAGCGGCAAATGCGCGTGATCCACAGGATGGAGCTGAAGGCGAACCTCGTGGGGGCGCAAGTACAGCTGAGCTGCCGCGGAAGGAACTGCCTCGGGCAGGCGTATCCAGGCATCGCGCTGAGCAATTCGCTGATCGGCTATCTCGCCCGTCAGCACATTTACATGACCGAGAAAGTCGAATACAAACTGGCTGACCGGACGGGCATACAGCGCCTGCGGTTGATCGACCTGCTCGATCTGGCCCGCACTCATCACCACAACACGATCAGACAGCTCCAGCGCCTCTTCCTGGTCGTGGGTCACAAACACACTGGTGAAGTTCAATTCGTCATGCAGGTTTCGCAACCACCTGCGCAGATCCTTGCGCACCTTCGCATCAAGCGCACCAAAGGGCTCATCCAGCAGCAGTATCTGCGGCTGCATCGCTAGCGCTCGCGCCAGGGCGATTCGCTGCTTCTGTCCGCCTGATAGCTGAGAGGGATAGCGGCCCGCCAGATGAGACAACTGCACCATCTCCAGCAACTCACCAACGCGCTTGCGTATTTCCGCTGCCGAAGGACGCTGGCGGCGCGGCAGTACATCCAGCCCGAAGGCGACGTTGTCTGCAACGGTCATGTGGCGGAACAGCGCATAGTGCTGGAAGACGAAACCGACCTTGCGCTCACGCACGTGCAGACGGGTTACATCCTGCCCGTGAAACAGAATGCGTCCGGCATTGGCACTTTCCAGCCCCGCAATAATCCGCAGCAACGTGGTTTTGCCTGAACCTGACGGCCCCAATAGACCAACCAGCTCTCCATCCGGGATCTCCAGCGAAATGTCGCGCAGGGCACGGAAGCTACCGAATGACTTGTCGATGTTCTCGAGGGTAATACTCATCAGTGTGAATCCGTCTGTAGCGCCGGCGTCGCCTGCTGACGAGCCTGACGCCATTCGATCATGCTTTTGACCAGCAGCGTCAGCAGCGCAATACCGGCCAGCAGCGAAGCACTGGTAAATGCCCCGACTGCGTTGTAGTCCTGATACAACAACTCAACGTGCAACGGCAGCGTGTTGGTTTCGCCGCGGATGTTACCGGAGACAACCGACACCGCACCGAATTCGCCAACGGCCCGGGCATTGGTCAGCACAACACCATAAATCAGCGCCCACTGGATGTTGGGCAAGGTAACGCGCCGGAACAGCTGCCACCCGCTGGCTCCCAAAACAACACCCGCTTCTTCCTCCTCGCGCCCCTGCTGCTGCATCAACGGAATCAGCTCACGCGCAACGAACGGACACGTCACGAACACGGTGACCATGACGATGCCTGGCCAGGCAAACATCAACTGCATGTCGTAATCCATCAGCCACCCACCGAGCCAGCCGTTACTGCCGTAGAGCAACAGGTACAACAAGCCGGCGACCACCGGGGATACCGCGAACGGAATATCGATAAGGGTGATCAATGCCTTGCGGCCGGGAAACTCGAAACGGGTAACCAGCCAGGCCAGAAAGATACCGAACACCAGATTGATCGGCACCGTAAGCGCCGCGACAAGCAGCGTCAGACCAATCGCACTCAGCGTGTATTCATCCGTCAGATTGGCCCAGAAGGTTTCAGCGCCGGCGGAAAACGCCTGCACAAAAATGATCGCCAGCGGTACCACCAGCACCAGCGCAACAACGAGCAAAGCCAGACTCACCAGAGACCACTTGACCCATGCCTGATCGGCGATACGCAACCGTGCCTGCTTATGCATATTGGACTCTCACCGGCCGTGCAGCCGACGCAGATAACGCGCCTGCCAGATATTGATCGAAAACAGCAGCACCAGCGAGGCCATCAGCACAACGGACGCAATCGCGCTCGCGGCTGCATAGTCGAACTCCTGCAGCCGGATAAAGATCATCAAACTGGTTATCTCACTGACATACGGCATGTTGCCGGCGATAAAGATCACTGCTCCAAACTCACCCAGACTGCGCGTAAACGACAGCGCAACACCGGTCATCAGTGCCGGCCACAGGGCGGGAAACACGACACGGCGAAACACCGTGAGATCCGAAGCCCCCATGGTCACAGCCGCTTCTTCATCCTCAGGCGCCAGATCCTCGAGCACCGGCTGAACCGTGCGGACTACAAACGGCAAGCTGGTAAAAGCCATCGCGACAATGATACCCAGCGGCGTGAACGCCACCTTAATGCCCAATAGCGCAAGCATCTGGCCGTACCAACCGTTTTCGGCAAACAGTGCCGCAAGAGTAATCCCGGCAACCGCAGTAGGAAGGGCAAACGGAAGGTCGATCAGCGCGTCAATGATACGCTTGCCGGGAAACTCGTAGCGCACCAGCACCCAGGCCAGCAACAGCCCTACAACACCGTTGAACAGTGAGGCAAAGAATGCAGCCCAGAGCGTGACCTTGTAGGAGGCGACCACACGCTCGTCTGTGATGACAGCCCAGTACTGCGACCAGGACATATCAGCTGTCTGCGCAATCAGCCCCGTCACCGGCAGCAGCAGCACCAGGCTGATGAACAGTAGCGAGATACCCATACTGAGCGCAAAACCCGGCAGCACTCGCTTGCCGGGTTTTGCATCAAACAGCGACCAACCGCTGGAACTACGATTCATAGTGCTTGTTTACCTGCGCTGCAGTTGATCCAGCTTGCCGCCACTGCCAAAGTGAACGGTCATAGCCGTCTCCCAGTCGCCGGCAATCTCCTCGATCGGCAGCAACTCCAGCTCGGGGAAGCGATCAGCAAACTCGGCTTGCACCGCCTGGTCATGGACGCGGTAATTAAAGCCGGCGATCAGGCGCTGAGCCTCTTCGCTATACAGGTATTCCAGATATTCCCTGGCAACATCGGCCGTACCGTTACGCTCAACGTTGCGATCTATCCAAGTAACCGGAAACTCGGCAAGGAAGCTGACCTTAGGTACTACGACCTGGTACTCACCCGGCGGATACTGGGCAGCAATGTTGTTAACTTCCGACTCAAACGTCAGCAGCACGTCACCGATGCCCCGTTCGATAAAGGTGGTGGTCGCACCGCGCCCACCGGTATCAAATACAGCGACGTTGCCGAGAAAGTCACGCAGGAACTCGTCAATGGCAGCCTGATCGTCGCCAAACGTCTTTTGTGCATAACCAAGCGCCGCAAGATAGGTATAGCGACCATTACCCGAGGTTTTCGGGTTTGGCAGAACAGAGCTGACATCGTCACGCACCAGGTCGTCCCAGTTCTGGATGTTTTTCGGATTACCCTTGCGCACCAGAAACGCCATGGTCGAGTAGTAAGGCGAGGACGCGTTCGGCAGCCGCTTACGCCAGTCGGCCGGAATCAGATTCCCGCGCTGGTGGAGAATGTCCACGTCGGTAACCTGGTTGTAAGTAACCAAGTCCGCACGCAGCCCCTGAATGATTGCCTGTGCCTGCTTCGAAGAGCCACCGTGGGATTGTTTGATCTCGACGGTTTTGCCGGTTTCATCCAGCCAGTGCTGTGTGAACAACTCGTTATACGAGGCAAACAGCTCGCGGGCAATATCGTAGGAGGAGTTCAGAATCTCCTGGTCAGCTGCCTGGGCATTTGCCATGCCCACACTACCGGTAACGGCCAGAGTAACTACCAATCGCTTGATCAGTTTGCCGGGTGACTGAAACATTGCATCCTCCACACGCACAAGGCGCCTTTTTGAATAGGACGCCAAGATTACAAGCCGCAAAGACTTAGAACAACATTCGGCTTAGACGGATTTGCTTATTCCATCTAACGCTAAGACATAAGCAATTGACGGGTTCAGGCGTCCGGATTATCGGTCGCGGTAGGGACGGCAGTTACCTGCCGCCCCCCGCACAGATCCGTACGTGCGGAACTACCGCATACGGCTCCTGCCTCGGGTATGTGACGCGAAGCGATCCTCAGGGTAAGGATGTGCATTTCTAGGTCTAGGTATGT
>NZ_JBSXON010000009.1:0-3633 GCF_056859475.1 Halopseudomonas sp. L-58 | reverse complement strand
TGCACTGGCTGAGCAGGATATAGGTCGCTACCTAATGCAATGCTACAACTGGACAAGACCACATCAGCACAACGGCCTCGTGCCGCCGGCTGTTGTAGAAGAAAAACTTAAATCACTGTCCGGGAATTGTTGACCACTACAGATCTCAGCCCACTTTGTTCGCTGTGGTGGTGCTTACGTGCTCATTGACTACTCGATTTGTCTCCTACCCTCAGGCGAGCGCCCAATTCCAGTGAGACCGGCAACCCCCATTTATCTTCCAGTTGAATACGCAGTCGTTCAAGATCGCTGCGATGGAGCCACTCCTCAGAGATAAGGTCGCCGCGGACCAGCAAGCTACCGCCCTGACGGTTGATCTGCAAATTACCAAAATTGATGGGCTTGTTGTTGATCAGCAGGCCATTGCGACTCAAGTCTCGCTCGAATTGCCAATGGCGGTTTATGTCGATAAAGGCCAATGTCAGAGGAATCGATACCACGAGTAACAGCGCCGTCGAAATTACCAGCCCACGCTTTGCGCGTATCAGTGGTGCATAGCCCAGTACCAGAAAGGTCAATGCGGCACTTAGGGCAATGCCGACCAGGTTCGTTATAAACAACAGCAGTGCGCCGCTAAAAACTTCCCACTGCCACCAGCCGATACCGATGCCTGCGACCGACAGTGGTGGGACCAGCGCAACGGCAATTGCCACCCCTGGCAGGCTTTTCATGACGTTTTCGCGCGCATGCGCATAGCCGCCGGCAATGCCGGACGCGATTGCCACTCCCAGATCCAGAAGGTTAGGGTGCAATCGCCCAGCCATTTCGGGAGTGATGCGATCAATGGGGATGAGAAGCGCAATTAGCGATGCTGTGCCGAGAGCGAGTAACACCCCAATCCCAATGGTCAGCAGTGAACGATCAAGCAGGGTGCGGTCGCCACGTAGTAGGCCCATCGCCAGTGAGATAATCGGTGCCATCAAAGGTGCCAGTACCATGGCCCCGATGATCACCGCTGCGCTGGAGAGGAAGAGCCCGAAGCTTGCCACTACCACGCTAAGAATCATCAGGGCGATGTAATGTGCGCGAGCTTGGGCGTTTTCCCGCAGTAGCAAGAACAGGTCCTTGAAATCCTCCTCCAGGGCTCGGGTGAACAATGGCAGGTGGCGTTCGATCATCTGCAAGCGACTCTCATTGGTCGGCAGGTTATCGACCCTCATCGTGTCTTTGCTTTCCTGTCTGCTTGGCTGGTTAGCTTGAAGGATCTGGCCTGTATTGATGCGTACAGCTTCTGGATACAGCTCCAGCTCTACAGAGTCAGCATGCCGCTTACGGCCGTCAATGTAGTATGTGAAAGGCCGTGGCGATTCCAGTTTGAGGTATTGGCTCTTTATGTAGCTGACTGCCGCTGGCAGGCGTTTTACTCCTTTCTCGCCTTTGATGACGGCCATCAACAGGAAGGCGACATACTCGACCACCGACTTTGGCGCGATAACGATTGTCGAGATTTTGCGATCTTGCGCTGAGATACTGGTATTGATCAGCTTGGCTGCTGCGCTGTTGAATTCATTCTCGATTGAGACCAGTCCTGTGATGGCTGTCTTCAGGACGACGTCCTTGCCTGTCGTCAGGGTAATCGGGAACGGCTTGATTTCCAGCAGGTTGCGCAGGCTGCTCCAGATCAGGGCCAGCCAGTACAGCAGATGTTGCCAGGGTGAGATCCTCCGGTTCTGGTATCTCTTGCTGCGCTGGTCCAGAAATGGGGTTGCACCCAGCATCATCATGCCCAGCACGATTTCGTTATTGCAGCGCACCACATCCAACGCACTAGAACTGATGGAAAAAGCCAGTGCCAGAGCCTCATCGCGCTTCGAGGGTAGGCCGAACCAGCGGTCCAGGCGGCTTCCAGGGTTGGCCGGTATGATGCCTAACGAGAAACTCAGGCGTTTAGCCAGATTGACGTACTCGCTGATGTCCTCATCTTCAACAACGACAACAACATGCTCGGCGTTTTGCAGGCTTCGTTCCGGCTCAGTCAGAAAGCGCTCCTTGTTAAATTCGTGGAGCAAAATCCCGCGCTCTGCCGCAAAGGCGCGAATATCCGGCATCCGCGCTTCGTGGGAAGCGGGGTAAACAAGCAGAACCTGTTGATGAAGTGTCACGTGGGTAGGTCCAAATGGCTTTTTGGGGGGAGCGAGTAATTATGCGTGATGGCCAAGCGCGAGTGAATGGGGTGGCGCTGTTCCAGGCCCTGATCGCTGCAGGTATCTGCTACGGGTTTGCAGTGCTACCCGTGAGCAGATCTCTACGAGCGTGTTTTACTCGGTACATCTCCCTATCTGCCTGCTCCAGCGCTTCGGTAACGGATGTACTGTCCGGCGTAAGTGCTATAACGCCAACGCTCGCTCCGGGATAGGGGATACGCTCCCCGTCCTCCAGTGT
The DNA here is from genome assembly GCF_056859475.1 of Halopseudomonas sp. L-58. Classification (NCBI taxonomy): domain Bacteria; kingdom Pseudomonadati; phylum Pseudomonadota; class Gammaproteobacteria; order Pseudomonadales; family Pseudomonadaceae; genus Halopseudomonas; species Halopseudomonas sp. L-58. The sequence goes on along the minus strand of NZ_JBSXON010000009.1, from coordinate 1,212 downwards.
AAAGGGGCCTTGCGTTGCCGATGTGAGCCGGTTCTGCAGGGCCTCGCATGCCGAACGGACTTCGTTGTCCACGTCGTTCTGGTTCATTGCTGGCCCCAATGCCATGACGATGAACTCGTCTCCTCCGGCACGCCCTACGATATCGCTGCTCCTGAGACTGTTTTGAAGGTTCTCCGCGACCGTTTTCAGTAGGTGATCTCCGGCGAGATGTCCGTAGGTGTCATTCACCTGCTTGAAGTCGTCCAGATCGATAACGCTCAAAAGCGCATATTTGTGTTCTCTGGCCGCCAATGCCAGCAGATGCTCCAGGTCGCTTTGGAGGGCTCGGTGATTTGGCAGGCCAGTCAATGAGTCGGTCAACGCCAAACTGGTCAGTTCAGCGTTTCTTTCTGTTAACTCATCGATCAGACGTTCTCTCTCCAGTGCGTAGGTCAATAGCTCAGACAGAACGGGCAGCAATGCCTCTACGTCAGGCTGCGCAGGAATCTGCCGGCTGCTAGCGGCGCAGACTGTACCGAGAAGCTTCCCTGTTTTTGAGCGGATAGGAGTGCTTACATACGTCTTGATGCCGAGTGCTGTGGCTGCTTCCGAGTCGCCCCAATATTCAGAGACGTTGTCTGAGTAGAAACGGTTTTCGTCGATAGCCCGTTTGCACAATGTATCTTCCCAAGGCACGCTCAGCCCCTCAGGGATGATCATCGAATCTTCATTCAACGCATACTGCACATACTGGCGACCACGATCGCTATCGATGATGGTCAGATAGGCAGACTCCATTCCGGTCACTTGGCTGAGCAAGCTCAGTAGGGGACGGGTAAGCTGCTCCAGGGCCAGAGCGTTTGACGAGATTTTCAACTGATAGGAGGACTTCTGGCTCATGGCGGCTCACCCACTCAATTAACAGCAGAACACTTTGGTCAATCAGGCTGTGACTTGATCGGACCTCAGGAAATATTGCATTCAGCCTTCCTCTCTCCACTGTAGCTTGGTGAGGTGAAAGGGCTGGACTTTCGGGAGTTAGATGGTGGTATCGGGCTGCTCTCCAATATGAGCGCCTAGTGTCTCCCGGTTTTGAACCGCCCCGGGTTTCGCGGAGGCTGTTTTGTTTGAGTCAGGCAGCAACCGATATGGTTGCCTGACTCTGTTCATATAGTGCCTCAAACTCGGCCGGTGGCCTATTTCCAATTGGCTCCAGCAGGCGCTGATGGTTGA
>NZ_JBSXON010000008.1:0-2683 GCF_056859475.1 Halopseudomonas sp. L-58 | reverse complement strand
AATCACTGCCAACACACTGGAATTCTTCAACTTAATCGCGCATACCGCTTCCTTTTTCCACGAGGAAGAGCGGATGCCGGCTGCGAGGATTTCCATGCGACAGATCACCGAGGTCTTGCGCCTCAAATACGAAGCCGGTCTTAGTCACGAGCGCATTGCTCGTGCCTGCGGACTTTCCAAGGGCGTGGTCGGCAAGTACGTCAGCCTGGCCCAGGTCCAGGGTGTTACCTGGCCACTGCCGAAGGACCTGGACGAGGTTCGGCTGCACGCGCTGCTGTTCCCGGCCAAGACGCCACCGTCACGCTTTGCCGAGCCCGATTACTTCCAGGTCCATCAGGAGCTCAAGACCAAAGGCGTCACCCTGCAACTGCTCTGGGCCGAGTACGTGGAACGCCACGGCGACAAGGCCTACCGCTACAGCCAGTACTGCCACCACTACCGACTCTGGCGTGGCCGGCAGCGCCGCAGCATGCGTCAGGTCCATCGGGCTGGCGAGAAGATCTTTATCGATTACTGTGGTCCCACTGTGCCGGTGGTGGACCGCTCTACCGGTGAGGTGCGCAAGGCCCAGGTCTTTGTATCAGTGCTGGGCGCCTCCAGTTACACCTTCGCCGAGGCCACCTGGAGCCAGAGCCTTCCAGACTGGATCGCCTCCCACCAGAGGATGTTCACCTTCTTCGGCGGGGTACCGGAACTGCTGGTTCCGGACAACCTCAAGGCTGCGGTGAGCAAAGCGGACCGCTACAGCCCGACGATCAACGAGACCTATGCTGAGCTGGCCTGCCATTACCAGACAGCGGTGTTGCCCGCACGGCCCTACAAGCCCAAAGACAAGGCGAAGGCCGAGACGTCGGTGCTGTTGGTCGAGCGCTGGATCCTAGCCCGTTTACGCCACCAGATGTTCTTCTCCCTGGCCGAACTGAATACCGCCATTGCCGCGTTGCTACCAGCCCTGAACCAGCGCCCGTTCCAAGGGCAAACCGAGAGCCGCCAAAGCCTGTACGACGCACTTGACCGACCGGCGCTGCGACCGATGCCAGCAGCGCCCTATACCTACGCCGAATGGCGCAAGGCCCGGCCGGGCATCGACTACCACATCGAGATCGATAAGCGGCTGTACAGCGTGCCCCACGCGTTGGTGGGGCTGGTGCTGGACGTACGGGTAACGGATACCGCCCTGGAGGTCATGCACAAGGGGCAGCGGGTGGCGTTACATCCCCGCCACGGCAAAAGCCGCTTCGTGACCCTGACCGAACACATGCCCAAGGCGCATCAGGCCCACAAGGAGTGGTCACCGGGCCGCTTCCTCAACTGGGCCAAGGACATCGGTCCCGCCACCTTGGAGGTGGTGCAGGGCCAGCTCAAGGACCGCCCTCATCCAGAGCATGGCTACCGTGCCTGCCTGGGGTTACTGAACCTCAGCCGGCGCTACAGCCGTGAACGCCTTGAGCAGGCGTGCGTCCGGGCGCTGTCCATCAACTCGGCCAGCTACCAGAGCATCACCTCGATCCTGAAACAGGGTTTAGATCAGTTCCCCCTGCCACTGGCCGAGGATGAGCGTGACCTGACCGAGCTGCCGGCGCACACCAACGTTCGCGGCCCGCATTACTACCACTGATCCCGGAGAAACCTATGTTGACTCACACTACACTCAACACCCTGCGCCAACTCAAGCTGACGGGCATGTGCGACGCCCTGGAACAACAACGGGCACAGCCCGAAACCCACGATCTGGCATTCGAAGAACGCCTGGCCCTGCTGGTGGACCGGGAAGTACTGCACCGTGAAAACCGCCGGCTGGACCGCCTGCTCAAGGCTGCCCGCTTGCGCGTGCCGGCCTGCATCGAAGACATCGACTACCGCCACCCGCGAGGGCTGGAGCGCTCGCGGATGGCAGGTCTGGCCAGCTGCGACTGGGTCGGCCAGTCCCTGAACCTGTGCATCACCGGCCCCACCGGCTGCGGCAAGACCTGGTTGGCCTGCGCCCTGGGCAACCAAGCCTGCCGCCAGGGCCTGTCCGTGCGCTACCTGCGGGTGCCACGGCTGTTCGAACAAATACGGATCGCCCACGGCGATGGCAGCTACGCCCGCCTGATGACGCAGCTGTTGAAAACCGATCTGCTGATCCTGGACGACTGGGGCATGCAGAAGGTCAATGCCCAGCAACGACAGGATCTGATGGAGGTGATCGAGGACCGTCACGGACGTGGCTCAACGCTCATTGCCAGCCAGCTACCCACCGAGCACTGGCACGACTACATCGGCTCCGCCACGCTGGCCGACGCCATCCTGGACCGGCTCCTGCACGGTGCCCACCGGCTCAATCTGAAGGGGGAATCACTGAGAAAAGCTAACGCTCAAAACACCGTATCGATTGACCCATCGTGACCGCTCAGAGTACAAAACCCGTTCCAGCGTGAAGGCCGTGTGCAAATCGGTCACGATCCCCGGAATGACCGGTCACGTTCACCGGAATACGCAAGGCCGCTCCACTGTCGACTTCTTGTAGGCGTGTGTCCCCGGTTGCTTACTAATCAGGCCTTGCTCTTTCATCAGCGCTCTTACCTTAAAGCGACCGATCACTGTACCTTCTGCTTGGAGCATGGCGGCTATGCTGCGACTACCCGCGGCACTGCGGCTTTGAGTAAACAGCTCGTTCACTCGACGACGCAGCAGTAGCCGC
>NZ_JBSXON010000007.1:0-11375 GCF_056859475.1 Halopseudomonas sp. L-58 | reverse complement strand
AACATGCGTCCACGTAAGCGCTTCGATTTCAAATGTCCTATCGAAGTCATGAGCGAAGTGATGCAGAAAGCCTTGGCTATGCAATATGATGCTCCTGCGTCAATTCAATAACCGTGTTGCACTCAGCTCCTGCAACCGCCCCAGGTAAACCGATCATTCCCACTCTATTATCAATAAGCCATTTTTGTTTTTTATTTTCAACGGCTTATTATACTGATAATCGGTAACACCATGATAAATACCATGCTCAGAAATTCCTTAAAAATAATTTCATTTTTTACTGACAGCTCCTCTCAACAGGGTCAGAACCAGCCAAACCGGGTAAAAAGCCACCAACCCTGTGGAGACGCCCATCCCCGCTACTGTCAGAAAAAAGGTATAACGCTGACGCTAACCATTTTACCGTATCTCTCCCGACCCAACCTAAAGAGATTTCAGTCCCCCTCGAAGCCTGCCGAAATGCTCAGGGCAAGTGTCGGGAGTTCATTGCGCCCCAATGATACTATCGTGCCCTCGAAAAAACAGCGGGAACAGCCTTAAATGCGCGAACAATTGGAGCGATATCAAGTCTGGCTTTATCTCCTAGTCATCCTGGCCGGCATGACCATCGGCTGGATGTCACCAGAGCAGACCCGTCATTGGGAAGCGCTGCTTTGGCCCGCACTGGGCGTTCTCCTGTACACCACTTTCACTCAGGTACCACTGATACATCTCAGGTCGGCATTTCGTGATCGCCGCTTTCTGGCCGCTTTGCTGACGGGCAATTTTATCCTGATACCGGTGGTCGTTGGTCTTCTGTTGTGGCTGTTACCGGATGATCCCGCTATTCGTCTCGGCGTACTGCTGGTACTGCTGGTGCCCTGTACGGACTGGTTTATCAGTTTTACCCATCTCGGTGGTGGGGACGGTGCCAGGGCCATAGCGGCCGCGCCGATCCTTCTGCTGGTCCAGCTCATTTTGCTACCCATTTATATCTGGCTCTTCATGGGCAATATCGCCATTGAACTGGCGGTTGGCAGCCACTTGCTGCCGGCATTCTTCGGATTGATTGTCACCCCGCTGATCCTGGCCTGGATTACCGAACGGTTGACGGAAAAGCACCCGCGCGCGCAAACACTGGTGGACTGGCTTGGGTGGCTGCCCGTGCCGTTGCTGGCATTGGTGGTGTTTCTAATTGCCGGTTCCCAGGTCAGCCTGGTGATCGACAATGGCGCCCTGCTGTGGTCGGCGCTTGTGGTTTTTGTACTTTATCTGGTTGCCGCCGCTACCATCGGCAAGGGGCTCAGTGAGCTATTCGGGTTCACGCCCACTATCGGCCGCACCCTCACCTTCAGCTTTGGTACCCGCAACTCCTTCGTCATGCTGCCGCTGGCGCTGTCACTGCCGGAGCCCTGGCGTGCCGCCATCGTTGTCATCGTCTTCCAATCCCTGGTCGAGTTGTTTGGCATGGTGGCGTATCTGCGTTGGCTGCCGCGCCTGATCAGGAATGCCGACTGAGCCGGGAACGCAGCCTTACCCGGCGCAACAGGACAATTGAGTCACGTCCTTGGTAAAAGTCTGGGCGCAGAGCTTGAGCCCTTCCACCATGGTCAGGTAGGGAAACAGCTCTTCAGCCAATTCCTGCACGGTCATATTGGCCCGCATCGCCATGACCGCCGGCATGGCGCGAAGATCGAGCATAGCGTCGCCGCCGGCCATATTGATCCCGGCCCGGCTGCCCCCGGCGGCAGCCACATAGACGAACTGCGGTTGGTCGGTGCAATCGCCCGCCACTCAGGGCAGCGCACTACGGACACACGTAACGCCATGGGAGTCCAGTCCTTTCTATGTGGTTGCCTTTCTGCTAGGCTCACGATCAAATTCCGGGACCACTTGCATGATTAAACGCTGTTTCATAGTCGCAATGACGCTGTTGATTGCTTTGCAGTCAGTGGCGTCTATTGCCTATGAAACACAACCGCACAACCCCGCAATGCCACATTATGATGCGCATTCACACGAATCAGCGGATTTTTCCAGCGAAAATCAGGCAACCAAGTCGTCTCCCGGCAGCCCCAGTCATTCAACGGACCATGGCCATCACAGCCACAGCTGCTTTCACATGGTATTGCTGGGAACCCTCACCAACATTTCCGGCTTGACTGCGGGAATAGTACTGTCCGACTACCAAGCCAACTTCACCACCGGGGTTCAATCCTCCCTTTTCCGCCCTCCCATTTCCTGACCCTGCGAATATCTTCCCCACCCGGGGAATAACCGTCATTTAGAATTTCGTAGGAGCAGTCTCATGCTTTTCAGAATGCCCATAACTGGGCGGCGCGCAATGCCATGCCATTTTATTATTCATGCCTTTTGCCTTCTAACGCTGGCATTCGGTTCTGCCCTGGCACATGCCGGTGACAAACCACTCACTCTGTCCGAGGCACTCTCGCGGGCCATGGCGCAAAACCCCGGCCTCCAGGTCTTCGATTTTCGCCTTCAGGGTCTTGAGGGTCGCCGCGTTACGGCAGGTCAAAATCCTGCCCTGGAGGCCGATCTGGAAGTGGAAAACTTCCTCGGCAGCGACAATCTGCGAGGGGTCGACGGGGCGGAGTACACCCTGTCCTTGTCATCGGTCCTCGAACTTGGCGGCAAGCGTCAGGCCCGCGTCAGCGTAGTTGACTCACAATACGGGCGGGTCGAGGCCGAGCGCCGGGCCGAGACCCTGGATCTCTTGGGACAGGCGACCCAGCGCTTTGTCGCCACACTGGCCCTGCAGGAAAAACTCCAACTGGCCGCTGAAGCTGTGGCGCTGGCCGAGGCCACCCACGAGATCGTCACCCGTCGCGCCGACCGCGGCGCGGCGCCCCAGGCCGAAGTCCTGCGCGCCAGGGCCGCGCTCACCCAGAGTCGTATTGAGCAGTCCCGTCTTCGAGCCGCCTACGAGAGCCGGAAAATGGCTCTGGCTTCCCTGTGGGGCGATACCAGCCCGGACTTTCAAATGCTGGAAGGCGATCTGTTCCAGTTCGGTTCATCCGACAACTTCGATGCCCTGTACCAGCGGGTCAGCGACAGCCCAGCCATTCAAATCTACGCGAGCGAACAGCGTATCCGCGAAGCGGAGATTCAGCTGGCGCGCAGCCAGTCCGAAAGCGACATCCGTTGGCAGGTGGGCGTCCGGCGTTTCGAGGAGACGGATGATACCGCCTTGACCGCAGGGCTCTCGGTACCGCTCTTTTCCGGACGGCGCAATCGCGGCGAGGTGCAGGCCGCCCTGGCGGCGCGGGATGAGGTCCGATTCCGCCGGGAGGATACCCTGCTGCGCCTCCATTCGCGCCTGTTCGACGCCTACCACTTGCGGCAACAAAGTATCGAGACTGTTGAGCAGATTCGCAGCCAAATGCTTCCCGACCTGACCGAGGCACTCACTCAGACCCGCGAAGCCTATGAAAACGGCCGCTACAGCTATGTGGAGTGGACCGCCGCACAGCGGGAACTGCTCTCAGCACGGCAGGCATTGGTCGACGCCGCCACCACGGCGCTGCTCAACCAGGCGCTGATCGAACAACTCACGGCGCAGCCCCTCGTGGCTGTTCCGGGCGCCCCGACGCGCTAACCCACAAATTCAGGATTCACACCATGCAACTGATGAAACAACTCTGTCTGATTCTGGTGGCCACCTGCCTTGCCATCAACCCTTTACAAGCCGCCGAGAAACAACAGGACGAATCGCAGGCAGAGGCCAGGGGGCCTCACGGCGGCATACTGCTGCAACAGAATGACGCCACCGTCGAACTGCAAATCTTTGAGCAGGGCGTTCCCCCGGAATACCGGGCCTGGGTCACCAAGGCTGGCCGCGCCGTTACCAATGATATTGACCTCAATGTCCAGCTCACCCGCCTGGGCGGGCAAGTGGACACATTCGACTTCGCCTACCAGGGGGACTACTGGCTGGGGGATGGCGTGGTGACCGAACCCCACTCCTTCGACGTGGAAGTGACCCTCGCCATGGACGGCAAGAACTACCGCTGGCACTGGGAATCCCACGAAGGTCGCACCCGGATCGCCCCGGCTATCGCCCAAAAAGCGGGTATCACAACGGCCGCAGCCGGGCCGAGTGCCATCGAGCGCAGCCTCACCACCTACGGCAGCCTGACCACGGCACCGCAGCAGATTGCCCGGATCCGCGCCCGTTTCCCGGGCGTGGTCAGCCAGGTGAAGGTCAATCTGGGCGATCGGGTCGAGCGTGGCAACGTACTCGCTCAAGTAGAATCCAACGAAAGTCTGCAGACCTACGCACTGCGAGCGCCCATCGACGGGATCGTCATTGAGCGTCGGATCAGCAACGGGGAAATGGCCGGTGAGCAACCCCTATTCGCCATTGCCGATTTGACCACTCTGTGGGCGGAATTCAAGGTCTTCCCCGGCCAACGGGCCGAGGTTGCCATTGGCCAGAAAGTCCGACTGAAGGCTGACGGCATCGAGCGGGAAGGCACCATCCGCCACCTGCTGCCGGCACCCAGTAACGCCCCCTACACCCTGGCCCGGGTTGAAGTTGACAACGCCAAAGGCCTGTTGACCCCGGGTTTGCTGGTGGCCGGGGATATCGTGGTGGAAACGGTGGAGGCCCCCCTCGCCGTAGACAACCGCGCCCTACAATCCTTCCGGGACTGGACTGTGGTGTTTATTCAGGTGGATGACACCTACGAGATCCGCCCACTGGAGCTGGGCCGCAGCGACGGCAACCTGACTGAGGTGCTGGGCGGCCTGCAAGCAGGCGATCGCTATGTGGTGGAAAACAGTTATTTGATCAAGGCCGATATCGAAAAATCCGGCGCATCCCACGACCACTAACCAGGAGGCTATGATGATCAATGCCATCTTACGTCTCTCGGTAGAGCGGCGGTTTTTAATGTTATCCCTTATTCTGGTGCTGGTCGGCGTGGGCGTGTGGAGTTTTCAGCGCCTGCCCATCGACGCGGTGCCGGATATCACCAATGTCCAGGTACAGATCAACACCGAGGCACCGGGCTATTCGCCTCTGGAGGCGGAGCAGCGCATTACCTTTCCGGTGGAAACAGCCTTGTACGGCCTGCCCAACCTGTCCTATACCCGGTCCCTGTCCCGCTACGGCCTGTCCCAGGTCACGGTGGTGTTCGAGGAAGGCACGGACATCTATTTCGCCCGCAATCTGATCAATGAGCGATTGGGCGCCATCAAGAGCGCGCTGCCACCCGGGCTGGAGCCGGAGATGGGTCCCATCGCCACCGGTCTTGGCGAGATCTTCATGTACACCGTAGAAGCCCTGCCCGGCGCCGCTCAAGCGGATGGCAGTCCGCTGGACGCTACGGCACTGCGGGAGATCCAGGACTGGATCATCAAACCCCAGTTGGCCCAGGTGCCCGGCGTGATCGAAGTCAACACCATTGGCGGCTACGACAAGCAGTACCACGTCACGCCGTCGCCCCAACGGTTGCTGGAGTTCGGCATCACGGTGGATGAACTGGTCAGCGCCCTGCGGGCCAATAACACCAATCGCGGCGCCGGCTATATCGAACGCAACGGCCAACAGCTGTTGGTGCGCTCGCCCGGGCAGCTGGCCACCATTGGCGATATTGAACAGGTGGTGATTGCCAACCGGGATGGTGCGCCAGTCCGGGTAGCCGATGTAGCTGAAGTGGCCATTGGCAAGGAGCTGCGCACCGGAGCCGCCACCCGCGACGGCAAGGAAACGGTGATGGGCACCGCCATGATGCTGGTGGGGGAAAATTCCCGGGCGGTAGCACAGGCGGTGGCCGAGAAACTGGACGCCATTCAGCCCTCCCTGCCCGACGGCGTCAAGGTGGAGGCGGTATACGACCGCACAGCCCTGGTGGACAAGGCGATTGCCACGGTGGAGAAGAACCTGCTTGAAGGGGCACTGCTGGTGATCGTGGTGCTGTTTCTGTTGCTGGGCAACCTGCGCGCCGCCTTGATCACGGCAGCTGTCATTCCGCTTTCGATGCTCGCCACCATCACCGGTATGGTGCGGTCTGGCGTATCCGCCAATTTGATGAGTCTGGGGGCGCTGGATTTCGGCCTGATCGTCGACGGCGCGGTCATCATCGTCGAGAACTGTATCCGGCGCCTGTCCCAGGCCCAGCACCAGGGTCAGTTGGCCCTCAAGGAACGTCTGCAATTGGTGTTCGAGGCCACCAACGAAGTGATTCGTCCCAGCCTGTTTGGTGTCGCCATCATTACTGTGGTGTACCTGCCGATCTTTGCCCTCACCGGGGTCGAGGGCAAGATGTTCCACCCCATGGCGGCCACTGTCGTAATGGCACTGCTGGCGGCCATGGTGCTGTCACTGACCGTGGTGCCCGCCGCTGTTGCGGTCTTTATGGGGGGCAAGATCAGCGAAAAGGAAAGCCCGGTAATCAGCGGTGCTAAATCGCTCTACAGGCCTGCGCTGCGGGTGGCTATGAGGTTCCGCTGGCTGGTGTTGGGCGGCGCGACCACGCTGGTAGCGGTCTGTCTCTGGCTGGCGACCACCCTGGGGTCGGAATTTATTCCACAACTGGATGAAGGGGATATTGCACTCCATGCCCTGCGCATCCCGGGCACCGGGTTGGAGCAGTCCATCGAGATGCAATCGCAGCTGGAAGAACGGCTGAAGGCCTTTGGGGAGGTGGACAAGGTGTTCGCCAAGATCGGCACGCCGGAAGTGGCCACCGACCCCATGCCCCCCAGCGTGGCGGACAACTTCGTTATCTTGAAGCCCCGCAGCCAATGGCCAGATCCAGACAAAACCAAGGATGAACTGGTGGCGGAAATGGCAGAAGCGGTGGAAATGCTTCCCGGCAACAAGTATGAGTTCACCCAGCCCATTGAGATGCGCTTCAACGAATTGATCTCCGGCGTGCGCGCCGACCTCGGTATCAAAGTGTTCGGCGATGACCTGGATCAGTTGCTGACATCGGCCAACGACGTCCTTGAGGTTGTGGAATCCATGGAGGGCGCTGCCGATACCCGGGTCGAACAGGTGACCGGCCTGCCCATGCTGTCGGTACACCCCAAGCGCATGGCGCTATCCCGCTACGGGCTGACAGTGGATGATCTCCAGGATCTGGTGGCAGCCGGTGTCGGGGGCGAAAACGCCGGCCTGATTTACGAAGGCGACCGCCGCTTCCAGTTGGTGGTGCGTCTGCCCGAAGACATCCGCCGGGATGTGAACAGCCTCGCGGACCTGCCAGTCCCCCTGCCGGACGGCGGCTATGTGCCCCTGTCGGAAGTGGCCGAGCTGGAGCTGGCTCCGGCGCCCAACCAGATCAGCCGGGAAAACGGCAAGCGTCGGGTGGTGGTCACCGCCAACGTGCGGGACCGCGACCTGGGCGGATTTGTCGAGGAAGCACAGGCGCGCATTGCGGACGACGTGGACCTACCCGCCGGATACTGGCTGGATTACGGCGGGACCTTCGAGCAACTGCAGTCCGCCAGTCAGCGGCTTGCCATCGTGGTGCCCGTGACCCTCGCCATCATCCTCGCACTCTTGGTGATGGCCTTCGGCTCCCTCAAGGATGCCTTGATCATCTTCACCGGCGTGCCACTGGCCCTCACCGGCGGGGTTCTGTCCCTGTGGCTGCGAGACATGCCCCTGTCGATCTCGGCGGGTGTTGGCTTTATCGCCCTCTCCGGGGTGGCGGTGTTAAACGGCTTGGTGATGATCGCCTTTATCCGCGATCTGTGGCACGAGCAGGGTGACCTGATGAAGGCCATTGTCGAAGGCGCCCTGATCCGCTTACGGCCGGTATTGATGACCGCCCTGGTAGCAAGCCTCGGCTTTGTACCCATGGCACTCAATACCGGCACCGGTGCCGAAGTACAGCGTCCTCTGGCGACCGTGGTGATCGGCGGGATTATCTCGTCCACCCTGTTGACGTTGTTTGTACTCCCTGTGCTCTATGCGCTGTTGCATGGCAGAAGTGCCAGTAACTCCACGCCCACAGGCGACATTAATCACGACACTGATAGTTAACCAACACTCCATCGTGGGGGGGGAATCTCCCCATGATTTTTTCAATGTTCTTTTATTGCGGTTTATATCCTGGAAAGACTATGAACGATCCACCCAAGCAACGAATAGATGACTTGAAAGAAGCCTCACCCTTTCGAACACATCGCATCCACGCCATCAACAGTGACTGGTATTTTTTAACCCGTGAAGGTCAAAATATCGGGCCATTCCCGAACAAAAAAGCGGCCGAAGACAGCCTTGCGGAACTCCTGAAAACTGTCAAAAAGGATGAGTAGCCAATGGCCCAAAATCCACAAAGTCGCCAAGGTACAGGCGACCAGGCACAGAGTAAGCTGAATACAGCAGATGCCTCTTTATAAATAGCCACCAACTAGGTTAACCCAATGAGTCACGACCATGTGCATATACCCCCCGAGACCAAGGATAAACGCGTTGCCATCGCCATCTGGGCGAACGGGATCCTGACCCTGGCTCAGATTGGGGGAGGTATCTTTGCCGGCAGTCTCGCCCTTATCGCGGACGCCTTGCATAACTTCTCTGACATGGCCTCACTCGTCATCGCGTTCGCGGCGCAAAAAATTGCGCGCCGCCAGGCTGACGCAAGGATGACCTTTGGCTACGGACGCATTGAAATCGTTGCAGCTCTCATCAACTACACTACCTTGATCATTATCGGGATCTACCTGGTTTACGAAGGTGGCATGCGGATAATCGATCCTCCAGAGGTAAAGGGCTGGTGGGTCGTCTGGCTTGGTGGTATCGCTCTGGCTGTGGACGCCTTGACAGCGTTGCTCACCTATTCGATGCAGAAAGACAGCGTCAATATCCGTGCACTGTTTCTTCACAATCTGTCGGATGCACTCGCGTCGGTCGCCGTGGTCATTGGCGGGACTCTTATTTTGCTCTACGACATGCGCTGGGTTGATCCTGCCATCACCATCGGTATCGCGGGCTATATTCTCTACCTGGGCCTGACAGAAATCGGCGGCACCATCAGAACACTCATGCTGGGTAGCCCGGTGGACATCGATACCGATGCCGTCATTGTTGCCCTCTCCAACATCGAAGGCGTTATCGACCTTCACCATGTGCATTTTTGGCAGATGGGCGAACACGATGCCTCGCTGGAGGCCCATGTGATTATCGAGGAAAGTGCATGGGATCAGCTTGAGAATATCAAATACAGGATAAAACAGGCTCTGGCGCAGGAATTCAACATACGTCATTCAACACTGGAATTCGAGCACCCGGACCACATGCACAAGGATGCCCACACCTATGGGCACGGTTGACAGAAAATTCTCCATAAGCATCGGCGAGAGCGGCGACTATTTTAATAGGCCGCCCAGGCGCGGAATTTTGCCGGCATGAATCCGAGCAGCGAGAAAGGACCAGAGACTAATAGCGCAGTTGCAGAATTCGCCGGGCGCCATTCAGCACAATCAGCCCGATGATCAGACCAATAACCAGGTCGGGATAACGGGAACCCGTCCAGGCGACCAATACACCGGCGACGATAACGCCCACATTGGCGATGACATCGTTAGCGGAAAAGATCCAACTTGCTTTCATGTGTGCGCCGCCGTGCCGGTTTCTTGCGATAAGCACCAGACACCAGACGTTGGCCGCCAGGGCCACAAGACCAAAACCCATCATTAACGCGGATACGGGTTCGCTGCCGAAAACAAATCGCCGCCCGACTTCAGCCAGGACTCCCAGCGCCAGAATCAACTGCAGCCAGCCTGACAAATGCGCCGCGCGCAGCTTGGTGCGAAGGCTGTTCGCCACCGCATAGAGGGCGACGCCATAGACCGCGGCATCAGCAAACATGTCCAAAGAATCCGCTATCAAGCCAGTGGATTGCGCCAGCCAGCCTACCGTCAGTTCAACCACGAACATAACGCCGTTGATGGCCAGCAACCACTTCAGTATACCGGCTTCGACCTGGGCGGTTGCCTCTTCCTTCTCCCTGGCCAGGACTAAATCCTCTTCCCCCGCCGGGGTGGTTTTTTCGAGCGTGGCACCCAGCCCCAGGGAACGCATCCTCTCCTCGATGGCAGCCCCATTGTCGCCATGGAATACCCGCACCTTCCGATTCGGTGTATCGAACTCCAGTAAAACCCGGGGCTCAATACTGTCCAGAGCCATGCGGATCATCCCCTCTTCCGACGGGCAGTCCATTTTTGGTACCCGGTAGTCACTGACATAGCCATGTTGAAAAGCCGTATCAGTATTCGCTATCCCAGAAGTGGGGGCACTGGCAATCTTGTTGCTCTGGCAGTTGTCATTACACGGGTCAGACATCGAAAAAAGCCCTTGAGAATGTACAGACGGTCACTATAAACTCTATAACAACTATAGAGTCAATCGGAATATTGAGAGATGATAAAAATCGGCGAACTGTCGAAAGTGACTGGCTGCTCCGTGCAAACCATCCGGCATTATGAAAAGGAACAATTGATTGCCTCCGCAGAACGCAGTGAAGGTAATTTTCGCCTGTACGATGAAGTTGCCGTTGAGCAATTACTGTTCATCAAGCACTGTCGCAGCCTGGATCTCAGTTTGCCGGAGATCCGGCAATTATTGGGATTAAGCCGTTCCCCCGGCGCACAATGTGATGACGTGAATCGGATGATGGATAGGCATATCGAGCAGGTGGAGGCGCGTATCCAGGAACTAACCAAACTGAACGAGCAACTGAGAATGCTGCGCCGCAGCTGTTCAAACGGAGGTGTACGAATTTTTGTGTAACCGGCTAATGAGCGACACTGTCGCTCCGAACCGGAGACACGATGAGCAAGAAACTACATCCCATCACCGACGAGCTGCTGGATCAGCTCTTGGCCAACTATCAAAAACCTGAAGACCTGATTGGTGCCGAAGGCATCCTCAAGCAGCTGACCAAAAAGCTGGTTGAGCGTGCGCTGGATGCCGAGTTGACTCACCATCTGGGGCACGACAAGCATCAGCCGGTCGGTAACTCGTCTGGCAATACCCGCAACGGCTTTAGCCGCAAGAAGCTCAAGGGCGAGTTCGGCGAGCTGCCCATTGAGATACCGCGTGATCGGCATGGCACCTTCGAACCGCAGATCGTCGAGAAGCACCAGACCCGCTGGGTGGGGTTCGACGACAAGATTCTTTCGCTGTACGCACGGGGCATGACCGTGCGCGAGATTCAGGCACACCTACAGGAGATGTATGGCGCCGAGGTATCGCCCAGTCTGATCTCCTCGGTGACCGATGCCGTAACCGATGAGGTGAAGGCCTGGCAGTCACGGCCGCTCGACGCGGTCTATCCCATCGTCTACCTCGACTGCATCCACACCAAGGTGCGTGAGGGTGCCGTGCGGGTGAAGGCGGTTTACCTGGCGCTGGGCATCAA
>NZ_JBSXON010000006.1:0-4044 GCF_056859475.1 Halopseudomonas sp. L-58 | reverse complement strand
GTAAGCGCTCAACAAACCCCGCTCTTGCGCTCAGTCGTTTTCTAATCTCCCGTCGATAACAGGCGACTGCCCGCATCTTTTATCGCCGAGAGCAGATGTGGTGACACATTCCAGCGCTGCCCACTGTCCGTTACAACGGTGACAGTTTTGCGATTGAATTTCATCACGGTAGCGATGACACGTTCGCCCTGCGGAGAATCGAAGCTGACTCTCGCGCCAGGGTGGAACTGCATCATTGATTTGTGTGCATGCAGCGATTCCAGCATCTTCAGCCGTTCAATAATGCGCTGGTTCAGCGCCATCAGTTCGTCGGCATCAAGATGATCAATATTGATATTCATCACCCGTTTCATGATGCGGCCTTCACAAGGTTGTCGTGAGCTTCCGGCGCCTGCCAGGGCAGTAATGCTTCGATATCATCCAGACTCTGTGCGCTGGGTAATTCTGTAAAGACCCGCCTCAGGTAGGTATAGGGCTCCAGCCCATTGGCCTTGGCCGTTTCAATCAGGCTGTACAGGTTTGCACTGGCGGCCGCACCGGCGACGCTGGCACTGAACAGCCAGTTCTTCCGCCCCACCACGAAGGGCCGGATTGCGTTCTCTGCCCGGTTGTTGTCGATGCTCAGTCGGCCG
The DNA here is from genome assembly GCF_056859475.1 of Halopseudomonas sp. L-58. Classification (NCBI taxonomy): domain Bacteria; kingdom Pseudomonadati; phylum Pseudomonadota; class Gammaproteobacteria; order Pseudomonadales; family Pseudomonadaceae; genus Halopseudomonas; species Halopseudomonas sp. L-58. The sequence goes on along the minus strand of NZ_JBSXON010000006.1, from coordinate 3,412 downwards.
TCCTCGGTATAGATCGTCAGCTTGTCCCAGTTCTTGTCGAGATAACCCAGGGCTTTACCCAGCAACCCTTTGGGCAGTGTGGTGTGCAGGGTTTTATCCAGCCAGGCGCGGATGGCCTGGAGCTGGGGAAGGCTCTCTTGCTGGCGCAGGGCATGGCGCGCCTCCGGGGCCATGGATTCCACTCGCTTTTCTATTGCGTAGAGCTTGGCAATCATGCTCACCGCGACATCGGCTTTCCCGGCTTTCTTCTGCTTGCCTGCGGCCTTTTGCGCCTCAACAAACTTGCGACGGGCATGGGCCCAACAGCCCAACTGGATAATGCCAGTTTGCGCGCAGGCACCGTTGTACCCGGCATAATCATCGGTCTGCACGTAGCCCTGATAGCCGGTCAGCAGTTGCCGGGCCACCTCGCCCCGGCGACTGTCGGCGTAATGGTAAAGCCGGATAGCCTGCGTGGGTGGCCCGCCGACCCGCACCCACATGTAAGAGGTGCTCTCTGGGTCTTTGCCCGGCTCCTTGAGTACCTGCACCGTGGTTTCATCGCACTGTAGTACCGGATAACTCAGCAAACGATCCTGCAAGAGATTAATCAGAGGCTGTATCAGCTGGCCTGCCTTGACCATCCACAGCGCCAGGGTGTTACGGGGTAAATCGATACCGCTGCGCCCCAGAATGGCTTCCTGTCGATACAGAGGCAACGCATCCTGGTATTTGGCAATGGCGATGTGGGCCAGCAAGCCTGGACTGGCGTTGCTCTTGGGAATGGGTTGCGGCGGAAGTGGTGCCGTGCTGACGCTACCCTCACACTGCTTGCAGGCGTATTTCTTACGCACATTAACCAGCACCTGCACTTTGGCTGGAATGATGTCCAGTTGTTCGCTGGTCTCTTCGCCAATGCACTCGCGCAGACAACCGCAGGTACAGACTTTGTCAGCGTCAGGCAGGTCGTGCTCAATACGCACGCGGGGAAGATCGGCGGGCAGGGGCTTGCGGCCGCGTTTGGCTTTTGGGGCTGACACGGCAGTGGGTGCAGTGGCGACAGCGACCGGTTCGTCCTCTTGCGGTGCCAGCTGCACTTCAGCGTCGCCCAGTTCGGCTTCATCAAACAACTCAACCTGCTGGTCGCTCTTCTCACTGCTGGCGCCAAAGCGCTTTTGCTTGAGTAAACGAATCTGCTCTTCAAGCAAATCAATACGCTGCTCCTTCTTCAGAAGCAGGGCCTTCAAGGCATCGATATCGTCTGGCAGGGACTGTGTGAGGGGCGCCGTCATGGCGCCATATTATACTGGAGACGACTCAGGAGACCGAGTCAAAATGCAGGGTTTGATGCGGTCGTTGCTGCCAGATATCAAAGCCGTCGAGCAGGTAATTCAGGTCGCGGCCATCGCGCTGCTCGTAGCTAAAATCGGACTGGCGCGGCCAGCGGAAACGCTGCTTCTCAAGGCGTTTATACCAGAGCACAAAGCCGTTACGCTCCCAGTACAGGATTTTGATCTTGTCGCGGCCCCGATTGCAGAAGACAAACAGCGCTTCCGTCATCGGTGACAGCGCCAGCTCGCTCTCAACGAGTATGGCCAGCCCATCAATGGACTTGCGCATATCCACGGGCTCCAGGTACAAATAGGCTTGGATGCCCGGTTGAGGACGCAGCATTAGCTGGCGTCCTGTATTGCGCGAAGCACGGCGGGCAATACGGCGGACAATGTTTGCGCAGTAAGCTCAAGGCGAATACCGCAGGGTAAACTCATGATGAGGCGATCCGTTCCAGTCGGAGCGGAAATCGGCATGAACTTGCGCTGGGGGTTGTTAACGCGGCTGCGCCAGTAAGTAAAGTTCGACAGCTTGAGGTCATGTTGTTTGCAATACTCAGCCTGCGATAAGCCACTGCTCTTCCAAGCAGCAAAATGTGCTTGCCAGAGCTGGGCTTTGGTAGGATTTGACTCGGTGCTCATTGGATACTCCAGATCTGAAAAGTCTGGAGCGTAGCGAAGTCCCGGCAGCAATTTTAGGTGGGGTTTATAGACCGCTTACGAAAGATCAACATAATCCATCAGCTGCATCTCGATAACCGCACGCCCCGGCAGCTGGTATTCGGCATTAGTAGAAAGCTCTTCATTTGAAATTAAAACAAGATTAGTTGCGTCTGCTGGCTGATCACTCCAAATTTTATCTTTCATCACCTGAAAGCCGCGCTCATCAGCTATCAGTTCTAGTCCGGGCCTCTGAACTTTGTACAGATAGACATATTTATTGTCATTTAGCGCGGCAGAAATCTGCCTTTCCCAGAAGAACTTCCCACCCGAATACTGGTTTCCGTCGCTTACAATCGCGACATGCCTCTGCAAAATGTAGTTTTTAATTACGTTCTGATGTAGATCGTGCACTACATCAGTGTTGTGCGATTGCGCTGATCGCCAAGACACGCTCTGAGCCGCCGGCTTATTTTTCGTACAAATTTCTTCAATAATGATCGAATAGCAATAGTAAACGACCTCCTCGGCCTTATCGTCTAAAAGCGCTATCACGAACCCTGGTACGCTCCGAGTCACAAGCCCATCGCAGCGAACTAGCCGGTAGCCTGCCGGTATTGGATGTCCGCACTCCGAGCTTATGTCAGAGGCTATCTGAGCAAGCAGGCCGTACAGTGCTTTGTTGTCATTCATCTGCATGCATGTCTTCCTTGGCATTTTTGAGGTCAAAAAAGCGCCGACCAGCGCCGAGGCTTTGGGGTTAGGATGATCAAGCCACCCACCTTTCGACCTCTTCAGCACCGTACTCTTCTTTCCAGGCTTTCAGGGTCTTGTGGTTGCCACCCTTGGTCTCGATCGTCTCACCGGTTACAGGGTTTTTGTAAACCTTAGTTGCACGTGGCTTGCGCACCCTTATCTGCTTAGCTGCAACTTGAGGAGACAGAATCTGAATGACCTGAGCGGCCGTCATATCGTATTTTTTCACTAATTCATGGAGTTTTTCTTCGAATTCGATGTCCTGCTGCAGCCCTTTATCTTTCTTAAGGCGCTCAAGCTCTTGCATCTTTTCGGCGATCTCTCGCTCGATTGCACGAAAATCGTTTAGTTTAGACATCCCATTTCCTCTATAGGTTATGGATAATAAAAATATTCTAAATCAACGAGATGTAACATCATTAAATTTCACCACAAAGGTCCCTGCCAAAGCATACTCGTCACGCTCCTGCCTTTAGCTTTCATGGCGAGCCCGACCTAGTTGCCATCTAGCTAATCAGGCAAGGGCAGGTGACACACATACGGGAGCGGCGTCTGTCAATGTAGTTGGAACATGAGTCATGCTGCTTCTAGTTCACTATGCACATGGATAACGGTCGTTTCCTTCTCTGGATTCAGCCAAACGCTGCCTACGGGTTGCCAGTTTCGAGTATTGCCCGACCAGCGTG
>NZ_JBSXON010000005.1:0-10516 GCF_056859475.1 Halopseudomonas sp. L-58 | reverse complement strand
GTCGGGTGGAAATAGGCCAAAATGGCCAGAGTTGAAGGCGATTTGCGGAGCAATGTCGCCAAGAACAGGTTCGCTGCATCAAAAATTCAGTTGATCGACACCGGTAATGCGCAAATCTGAATTGATCAGCGATTCCTTAGTAAAGATCCGGATACTGGGCAAACTATTCAGATTCCTGAGCAGGAAGTCCAGATTGAGACGTGGGATGAGGAGCTAAATGATCTACTCGCCAATCCAGAAGGTAAGGGCTGGGCAATTCACGTCATAGATGACTGCCTGTTCTTGGGCTGCTACTTCGAGAAGAAAATGGCCGCCGCCGGGCACATCATATTTAATGGTTGGTTTGATTCATGCGGAGGAACTGAAAGCTGCCCTAGAGCTAGATTTCTAGACTCCATGAAAATTCCTCTAGCGCTTCCTGTCTTCAATCGGCAGATCCCTCATGAAAAGATGTTTGATCTTCTCTTTGGGAGACTACAGATTTGCATGGGAGTCAACGTTGAGGCATTTCTTGCTAAGTGTCAGAGAGAGGGGATTACTGTCAGATCTGGAACGAATCGCGAGACGTCGCAGTTAGAGCAATTGGGTGGGAGGCTGTATCGCCATAATGGAAAGTCGATATTCCTCGGGAACGGCAAGGTGGAAATGGGTCTCGCAGATGGGGTGTTCCTGCGCATGTTGTTCCACGGCCAAAAGCCCATATCGCTTATCAAGGCAATATTGGATAACACGCCAGGAAGCGCCTAGCCATTCGCTGCAGGCGCGACGGCCCTGACGGGCCGCGGCCTGAGCTCAAACGTTAATGCGAAAACAGCACCGAGATAATTCGCGCCACTGAAATGCCAAAACTGTACTTTCACCGCCATACTACACAACCAATGCACGGCCCCGGGTCCCCGTTTACGCGGGCGAGTAGCGCAGATTTATCGGGAAAAAGAGCCACAGGATGTCTGAGGCTCGAAGAGCCGAGTTTTGTGGCTCCCCGATAAATCGAGCAACGCAGCGAACCCGCAGGGCCGCGTAGCCGGGGTGGCCTAGGGGGTGCAGGGGGAAATGGCCATGCATTTCCCCCTGCTCGCCGTGAAGGCGAAAGGCAGACCGGAACAACACACCGCCGTGCAAGAAAGACGCAGAGCGTGGGAACCATCAACAGGCCACGCAGGTGCAGGTGCGACCACGGGCACTGCACGCAGTGCCCCTACGGGTGCATGGACGCCGGTCCGCGCAGACTCGTGTCTATTTCCCCAACACCAGCTCCCTCGCCAAGGCATTGTGCTCTTCAATAATCAGCGGCAATTCCCGTGTCAGCAGCACGCCGTCTTCAATCACCTGTCGGCCGTTGATGATGCTGTGGGCGACGCGTTGCGGGGTGCAGAAGACGAGGGCGGCGATGGGGTCGATGAGGGCGCCAGCCATGGCGATGTCGTCGGTGCGGAAGGCGATGATGTCGGCGCAGTAGCCGGGCTGAATGCGACCCAGCACGTCGCTGCGGCCAAGCACGTCGGCGCCGCCGCGGGTGGCGATGTAGAGCGCTTCGCGGGCGCTCATGGCGGTCGGGTTTTCATCCCGTACGCGGGCGGAGAGCATGGCCTGGCGGGCTTCGTCGAGCAGGTTGTTGGTGTCGTTGGAGGCACTGCCATCGACGCCCAGCCCGACCTTGACGCCAGCATCGCGCATCTTGCGGATCGGTGCGATGCCGGAGGCCAGGCGCATGTTGGAGCAGGGGCAGTGGGCGACGCCGGTGCCGGTGCGGGCGAACAGGGCGATACCCGGGTCGTCCAGATGCACGCAGTGGGCGTGCCAGACGTCGTGGCCGACCCAGCCGACCGATTCGGTGTATTCGGTCGGGGTCATGCCGTAGCGCTCCTTGCTGAAGGCAAGGTCCTTGGCGTTTTCTGCGGTGTGGGTGTGCAGGCCAACACCGTAGGAGCGCGCCAACGCCGCGCCTTCGCGCATCAGGTCGGTGGTCACGGTAAAGGGTGAGCAGGGGCCGAGGGCGACCTTGATCATGGCGTCGGGCGTGGCGTCGTGCAGCTCTTCGACCACCCGCTGCATTTCCTTGAGGATGGCGTCTTCATCCTGCTCGACCAGCGCATCCGGCGGCAGCCCACCCTTGCTCTGGCCGAGACTCATGGCGCCGCGCACGGCGTGAAAACGCATGCCCATTTCCTGCGCGGCCTGCACGCTGTCGTCCAGCCGGGTGCCGTTGACGTAGAGGTAGGCGTGGTCGGCGGCGGTGGTGCAGCCCGACAGCATCAGCTCGGCCATCGCGGTGCGGGTAGCGGCGCGCTGCATGGCCGGGGTGATGTTCTGCCAGACCGGGAACAGCGCGGTCAGCCAGTCGAACAGCTCGGCATCCTGCGCCGCCGGCAGGGCGCGGGTGAGGGACTGGAACATGTGATGGTGGGTGTTGATCAGGCCCGGAATCAGCACGTGGCCGGTCATATCGATGACCTTATCAGCGGTATCTGGCAGCTCACTGGCGGGGCCGACCGCTTCGACGCGGTTGCCGCGAATAAACACGGAGCCGTTAGCGATTTCACATTGTTCGTCATCCATAGTGGCGATGACCAGCGCGTTCTTGAGCAGCAGGGTGGGTGACATGCGATTCCTCGATATTTCGTTATGTTGACCAGCAGGACAGAAATTCCTCATACCGCGCGACATGCAAATCCGGGGCCGCTGTAAAACCGCGCAGATTGGGTGCCATAGCCCTCATTTCAGCACAGCATCAGTGCATTAACCGGCCGTTTTGGCGCGTAATCGCGCACTTATCAGCGTGCCAGAGGGCTTGGCACAGCCCTTGCTTTTTCAATTCTTGCGTGACTGGTCAGGTTATGAGTCGTGTCGTCCTGAACACGGGTTCGAGGACTAAACCGCAGGTCGCATTAATCCACCGCCGCCTGGCGGCGGTGCATGTACCCGCATCAGGAGACACTGATAACGATGGACTCAATACCGGTAATCGACTTTTCGCCCTTTATCGACGGCGACGCCGCCGCCCGCGCCGAGGTAGCCCGGCAGATGCGCCAGGCCAGCAGCGATTGGGGCTTTTTCTACCTATCTGGCTGTGGCATGCCTGCCGAGCAGTTGGCCGAAGCCTTCGCCGCCTCCAAGGCGTTTTTCGCCTTGCCCGACGACGACAAGCAGGCCATTGCCTGGCAGAACGCCGAGAGCAACCGCGGCTACGTGGGTGTGCGCCGCGAGCGGCTCGACCCGAGCAAACCCGGCGACCTCAAGGAAGCGTTTAACCTGGCGCCGGAAAGCGCCGGCAGTGCGCCCAATCTGTGGCCGGCGGTGCTGCCCGCCTTCCGCTCGCAGATGGAAGACTTTCTCGCTGCCTGCATCGCCACCGCCGACCGGGTACTGGAAGCCTTTGCCGTGGCGCTGGCACAACCGGACGAATTCTTCGTTACCGCCCACAACCGCCATCACCACACCCTGCGGCTGCTGCACTACCCGCCGCTGCCGGAAGGCTTTACCCCGCAGGATGGGGAAAACCGCGCCGGGGCGCACACCGATTACGGCAGCATCACCCTGCTGTTTCAGGACGACGCTGGCGGGCTGGAAGTCCGCACCCGCGCCGGTGAATGGGTTGCCGCTACGCCGATTCCGGGCACCGTGGTGGTTAACACCGGCGACCTGATGCACCGCTGGACCAACCACGTGTTCTGCTCAACCCCGCACCGGGTGAACGTGCCGCCGCAGTCGCTGCACCGCGATCGCTATTCCATCGCCTTCTTCTGTCATCCGAACAAGGATGCCGAGATCGCCTGCATCGACACTTGCGCCAGCGCCGACAACCCCGCGCGCTACGCCCCGATTTCTGCTGGCGACCACCTGCTGGAACGCCTCAACGCGACTTACTGAGTTCACCATCAAGGAGTTTTACCCATGCAATTCAAATCTCTGAAACTGACCGGTCTGGCCCTGGCGCTGGGCTTCAGCGCCGCCACTACCAGCGCCGCCGACCTGATCCCGGTGACCGTCACCACCACCTGGTATGCGCAAGCCGAGCACGGCGGGCTGTACGCCGCCAAGGCGGCAGGTATCTATGAAAAGTACGGCCTGGACGTGACCATCAATATGGGCGGCCCGCAGGTCAACAACGTGCAACTGCTGATGGGCGGCAAAACCGACTTCAGCATGGGCTACGCGCTGCAGTCACTCAATGCCGTGAAAGAAGACATCCCACTGGTGACCGTGGCCGCCTGGTTCCAGAAAGACCCGCAATCGCTAGTAGTGCATGAAGGTGCCGGTAACGACAGCCTCGAAGACCTGAAGGGCAAGGGCATTCGGATTCCCACTGCTGGCCGCGTGGCCTACTGGCCGTGGATGAAGGCGCAGTACGGATTCTCCGATGAGCAGCTGCGACCGTATGACTACAGCTTTGGCCCGTTCATCGCCGATCAGCAAGCGATCCAGCAAGGCTACGTGACCAACGACGGATATTTTCTGGCCAAGGAGAACGTAGCGGCCAAGAGTCTGCTGCTGGCCGACTACGGCTGGGATGCCTATGCCTGTACGCTGGATACCACCGCCGAGATGCTGGAAAAGAACCCGGACGTGGTTAAGGCCATGGTTGAAGCCACCGCCGAAGGCTGGGCAGCCTACTTCGCCGACCCGGCACCGGCCAACGCGCTGATCAAAGAGGCCAACCCGGAAATGGCCGATGAGCTGCTGGCCTACAGCACCGCCAAGATGCAGGAAGAAGGCATTCTGCTGTCGGGCGATGCGGCCGACGGCCAATACGGCATCATGACCACCGCGCGCTGGAAAGGCTTCTTCGAGGATATGGTCGCAGCCGGCACCCTGCCCGCCGACCTTGACTGGCAGAAGGCGTTTGACCTGACCTTTGTTAAAGCAATGTACGGCGCGGAGTAAGTAAAGCAGGGAGCCGCTTGCGGCTCCCTGCTTCCATCAACTGGCAAACGCCAGCAAGGCTTCAGCAACCGCCGCCGTCTGCACTACCTGCGGTACATGCCCACAGGCCAGGCTGACCACCTGCGCGCCCGGCACCAGCGCCTGCATCTTGCGCTGCGCGGCGAGCACCACCGAACGATCCTCGGTGGCTTCCACATACAGCCGCGGCAGGCGGCCAAAACGCTCGGCAGTCCATTCGGCGACCAGCACTCGGGTGCCTTCGGGCTGGCTGCAGAAGCGCTGCGCCGCCGCCATCGCCTGGTCGCGCGGCAAATCCTGCAGGAATACCTCGCATACGGCCTCGGGCGGCACTTCGGACGACTGACGATCCTCGGCCCAAACCAGATGCGGCCAGATGCCTGCTGCTTCCGGGTTGGTCGCGAGCAGCGAGTTGCTCAACTCGGCAAAGCCCAGCCCGGAAGGCAACATCATGCCCGCCAGATAGGCTACGCCCACCACGCGCTCGGCGAGCATCTCGGCCGCTTGGGTAACAATCACGCCGCCACCTGAATGGCCAACCAACAGCAGTGGACCGTCAATCTCGGCACAGGCACTGGCGATATGCGCCATGCAGCCGGCCATGCTGATGTCTTCGGCTGTGGCCGGATGCTGCGGGTTGCCCGGCATGTCGAGCGCCAGCACGCGATGGCCGGCGGCTTCCAGTTCGGGTTTGAGGGCATCCCATACCCAGCTGCCGGCCCAGGCGCCGTGGATCAATACAAAGGTCGGCTTGTTCACTGGCTCAGGCATAGGTCCTCCGGTACATCTCCTGCAGATGCGCCTCGACCGTGGTCACCGGATAACGCGGCGCATCGCCCGGCTGCAGACAGACCGGCAGGCAGCGCACTTCGTGATCGGGGTTGCCGCTGTAGAAAAACGGCACCGAGTAGCGCTCGGCACCGGAGGTGTTGACCACCCGGTGCAGGGTCGAGCGGTAGCGATCGTTGGTCCAGCGGGCAATCATGTCGCCGAGGTTGACCACGAAGGTGCCGGGGATCGGGTTGGCGTCGATCCAGCGCTCACCCGCCGCGTCCCAGACCTGCAGGCCGGGTTTATCGTCGAGCAGCAGTACGGTGATGCCGCCAAAGTCGGTGTGTGCGCCGCAGCCCTTTTCACCTGGCTGGGGGTTGCCGGGCTGGGGCGGGTAGTGCAGCAGACGCAGGGTACACAGCGGCGACTCGCAAAAATCGGCAAAGAAGTCTTCCGGCAGGTTCAACGACAACGCCAGCGCGGCCATGATCCGGGCGCTGAGCTCGGTCATTGCGGCGTAATACTGCTCCATCGCCGGGCGGAAATCGGCGACGCCCTGCGGCCATTGGTTGGGGCCCATATTGAAGCGGCTCAGCGCGCGCGGATCATCGGCGGGCACCTCCTCACCGATATAGAAGCCTTCCTTCAAATCCGGCGGCGCACCGGCCTCCAGCGTCTGGCCGCGCAGCGGCTCGTAGCCCCGGTTGGCCTTGGACTGGGCCTTGTCGACCGCCAGCTTGTCGGTCATCGGCAACTCAAAGAACCGCTTCGACGCCGCGAACACCTGCTCGATCAACGCAGGTTCGATGCCGTGGCCGCTGACGTAGAAAAAGCCGCTGCGCTCGCAGGCATCGCGCAGCGTCGCCGCCATCGCCGCTTTGTCCCCGATGCTGCCGCCCTGCATCGGGCTGATGTCGATCACCGGCAGGTTGGCTGCCACTGACCCATACTGCTCTGTCATGTCGTTCTCCAGATGAATCAAAACAGGTTGTCCATTTGGTCAGGTATTCATATTGCATGCCAGCCCGTATAGCGATTTGTTCAACGTCACTCAGGAGCATCCATTCATGACCCCATCGCGCATCACCATCGTTGTTGATTCCCGCTACGGCACCACGCTGACGCTGGCCAAGGCCATCGCCGAAGGCGCCGCCAATGAGCAGGCCGAGGTCCGTTTGCGCCGGGTGGCGCTGTCGGAACCGGAGTTCAGCGTCGATACCGAACGCGCCGACTTTATTGCCGCCCAGGCCGAATACCGTGATCTGCCGCAGGCCAGCATGGCCGATCTGGAGTGGGCGACCGGCATCATCTGGGGCTCGCCGACCCGCTATGGGCTGATGAGCACGCCGCTGCGTGCCTTTATCGACGAGGTCGCACCGCTGTGGCGCCAGGGCGCGCTGATCGGCAAGGTGGGCGCGGCTTTCACCTCCACCGGCGGCATGCACTCGGGCAACGAGATGACGCTGATCAACCTGCTGCTGCCGTTCCTGCAGCACGGCATGATCCTCGCGGGCGTACCGCACAGCGTGCCGGAGCTGGTGCACACCCGCAGCGGCGGCTCGCCCTACGGCGCCTCGGCGGTCACCGGCTTCAACGGTACGCTGGGCGTAGATAAGAGTGAGCAGGCGATTGCCCGCGCCCTCGGTGCGCGGGTGGCGCGTCTGGCCGGGCAGATCACCCCGGAGCCGGCTTCGGTGGACCTGGCTGCGGGCCACGCTCACTGAGCAGCAGAGCAACGACCCAATGCGGTGCGAAAACCGCGCCGCAACGCCGCGCTCGCCACAAAGTCGTGCAAAAGGTCAGATTTTTATCCGCCCTCATCCCACCCGGCAGCACAGCCGCATGAGCCTGACATCATCATGCGGCTATCTATCCCAGCCGCACGGCGAGCCCAGGCAAATAGCGTGCTCCCCAACCTCATCCGGCCCCGAACAACAGAAAAACCTGTCTATTTCGTGGCATGCCTGTTGCTTTCCACTCTACGCGCAAGCGCAAAAGCTGATTATTCGGTCAGCTTCATAACGACAAGCTCGGCCCACCGAGCATTCGAACCTGAAGTCTGGGTTCGTCAACGCCCGCCCAACATTCAATGCAGTCTGATGAACAGGGGTACTTGATGAACAAGGCAACACGTGCAGCACATTCTTCATTGCGTCAGCGGGCAGGCCAGAAAGCCATCGCCGCGCTAGTGGGTTCCGCTCTGCTGGCCATGCCGCTGGCCGCCTCGGCGCTGGAAAAGGTCAGCTATCGCACCAACTGGTTTCCGCAGGCCGAACATGGCGGCTGGTATCAGGCGGCGGTTGATGGCACCTACGAAAAATACGGTCTTGAGGTAGAGCAGGAGCCGGGCGGCCCGCAGGTCAACAACCTGCAGCTGCTGCTGGCTGGCAAGGCGGACTTCGTCATGTTGCATTCCAGCGGGCAGATTCTCGAAGCCGTCTCCCAGGGTCTGCCGATTGTGGCGGTGGCCGCCTTCTACCAGAAGGACCCGCAGGCCATCATGACCCACAAGGGCGTGGGCCACGACAGCCTGGAGGACCTCAAGGGTGAGCCGATTCTGCTGTCGCAGGATGCGCACCAGTCGTTCTGGCCATGGCTCAAGCAGAAGTACGGCTACACCGATGAACAGGTGCGTCCCTACACCTTCCAGATGGGGCCGTTCATTGCCGACAGCAGCGTGATTCAGCAGTGCTACGTCAGCTCCGAGCCCTTTGTGGTCAAGCAGGCGGGTATCGACCCGAACATGTTCCTGTTGTCCGACTACGGCTGGAATTCCTACTCAACGCTGATCGTCACCACCACCGACACCGTTGAGAACCGCCCGGAGCTGGTCGAGTCCTTCGTCAACGCCTCGGTTGAGGGCTGGTATCGCTATTTGAACGACCCGGCCGAGACCAACGTCGAGATCAACCGCCTGGCGCCCAACCAGACGCCGGCGCAACTGCAGCATTCGCTCGACAGCGTGAATTCGCTGGGCATTGTGGTGTCCGGCGATGCCTTGGAGCTGGGTATTGGTGCCATGACCGATGCTCGCTGGAAAGACATCAGCGAACAGCTCAAGTCGCTTGACCTGCTCGACGCAGACACCGATTACACCAAGGCATTCACCACCCGCTTTATCGGCACCGACGCGATCAAGACGATGATGGCCGAGTACCCCGAGGTGGCTGGCGGCGCAGCCAACTGAGCCCCAACGCCGGCGCGTTCGCGCGTCGGCATTTTCACTTCTACAGAGGCACCCATAATGACACTTGAGGCCAATGCGCCTGCAACCCGGCGCATCCTGACCGCCGCCATCGTTCTGCCGATGACCCCCGACAACCCGGTGCTGCAGCACGGCGCCGTGCTGGTAGAGGGCGACCGTATCGTCGCCGTTGGGCCGCGTGCGGATATTCAATCCCTGGCCCCCGAGGCCGAACTGATCGATTACGGTCAGGCCGTGCTGCTGCCCGGTCTGATCAATACCCACAGCCACTCCGGCTTTCTTCGCGGCACGGCCGAAGACCTGCCGGTGTGGGACTGGCTGCGGCTGTTCATCGACCCGATGCACCGCGTGCTGACCGCCGAGGACGCCGAGATCGCCTCCTGGCTGTGCTATGCCGAAAGCCTGCTGTCCGGTACTACCACCTCGGTCGACATGTGGCGCTACATGGCCGGCTCTGCCCGCGCCGCCGAAGCTCTAGGCAACCGCGTAGTGATGGTGCCCTACGTTGGCGAGGCCGAAGGCTACGACTATTTCGATACGCTCGATGACAACGAAGCGCTGATTCAGCAGTGGCACGGCAAGGCCGACGGCCGCATCAACGTCTGGGTCGGGCTGGAGCACATGTACTACGCTACGCCGGAAGCGTGCCGCCGGGCGGTAGCCATGTGCGAGCGCTACAACACCGGCCTGCATACCCACTCCAACGAAGCGGAAGCAGAGATCGGCGAAGCCATGAAGCGCTTTGGCTGTAGCCCGATTCGCGCACTGGAGCGCCTCGGCCTGCTGGAACCCGAGCGCGTGCTGCTGGCCCACTGCGTCTGGCTGGATGACGACGAAATCGCCCTGCTGGCCGAGAAGAACATCGGCGTGGCGCACAACCCGTCGAGCAATATGAAACTCGCGAGCGGCTCGGCACCCATCGAGCAGTTGATCGCTGCGGGCGTGGCGGTTGGTATCGGCACCGATGGCGAGAAGGAAAACAACAATCTGGACATGCTGGAGGAGATCAAGATCGCCTCGCTGCTGGCCAAGTTGCGCTGCATGGATGCCGCGGCCTACGGCGCCTGGAACGTGCTGCGCAGCGCTACTATCGAAGGCGCACGCGCCATCGGCATGGACGATCAGATCGGCTCGCTGGAGCCCGGCAAACAGGCCGACATCATCGCCGTGCGCGCCGACACCCCGCGCATGACGCCGTTCCTGACCGACGGCCCGTTCATGAATGTTCACCACAATCTGGTGCATGGGGCGCTCGGTGGCGACGTCTGCATGACTATGGTCGCCGGCCGAATCGTCATGCAGGACCAGCAACTGCTCAACGGCGATCTGCCACGTTACATGAGCGACGCCGAACGCGCCTGCCGTGCATTGCTGGAACGCCGCGCCGAATGGCTGGCCGAGCATGAGGATGGAGCGTTGTCGCCGTTGTGATGCGGATGCAACGGGGCACAGCGCGCAGCACACATACCCCGCGACAACGCACCGTCATCGTCGCGCAGGCGCACTGCTGTCCGGAATAAATTCATAGCGGCAGAGCACCCTGCATCCTGGTCCATATCAGCTGACGCCGTTGCCTTCGTTGCAGCAGTTGGTGATCCGTCTCTTTGCGCTGAAACAAGCCTGCTCTCAGTTCGGTGA
>NZ_JBSXON010000004.1:0-8681 GCF_056859475.1 Halopseudomonas sp. L-58 | reverse complement strand
TATAGCCTTGGTCGACGACCAAGGCCGCTGCATCATGTTTGAACTCGACCGAAAAGGATCGACGTTGTTTGCTCATTGAACACCTCGCTGATGGCGATTCTACCGCCTAACTTGGTGTCCGGGATTAGTAGACCACTACAGATGCCTACGTTGCTCAGTGCGTGGCAGAGCAATTCTTCGACAATGTGACGGTATGTGGTACGCCTCATGACTTTAAGCTGGCCGCCCTCTCGAATATCCCTGATGTGATTTTCATGGATGTACACATTGGTGATCTGCATAACGGCGTTGCCATCGTTGATGAGATCCGCCGTGAAAGCTCTGAGTTGAGCATCGTACCGATTGTTGTCGTGACCTCCTCCAAGGACGAGTCAGTGCACAACTTGGCGATGGAGTGTGGAGCTAGCGGCATCATTGTGAAGCCTTTGACTCGGGAGAGGCTTTTGCCATTGCTTCCTCAATTGCTTCCCGGCTTTTCTGCTCTGGCTGATTAACGCTTCAATCCACGCGCTCAGTGATTTTCATCAAGGGGGCGTTATCGTCCCCTTAAACATGACAATCAGGAGTTAGCATGTATCGACCACGACGTCAGTGGGCTTGGAACGAGGCCGCTGAGAAAGTTTACGAAGAGAAACGGGCTCGACTTGCTGAACAGGGGCACGTCACCGACGAGGAGGTTTGTGCCCTGTTCTTGGCCAAAGGCATTACGGGCTTTGAGCCCCAAGATGTTAAGCCGGCGATGATGGACGCAATCTGCGAGAGTCCTCTTGAGGCGGTACTGCGAAGCCTCAGTTAAGCCAACCCGAGGGAGGGTAAACTTGCCCTTGGCAGGTCTATACTCCCTACTCCTCTTTTAGGTTCCGAGACTCACCGTGTTCACCCCAATCTTTGATACCCGTGCCGAGTTCATCAGCTGCAGCGAGGACCAGTATCTTGCTGATCGGCCCGAGCTAGTCAGATACCTCAACAGTTTCGATGGGTCAGTGGATGTATGGGGCGATTACCGTGCGGCGCGCGGATTCCTCAAATCCAATTCTCGCGTTGAGACCACCTACAACAACTACAGGACGCAGGTTGAACGCTTGCTCATGTGGTGTTGGCTCAAGCGGAAAAAGCCCTTCAGGGAGCTGCTGCGCAGCGACGTAGAAGCTTTTCTGGACTTCTGCTGCAACCCCGACCCGGAATGGATCGGAACAGCCATCAAGGGCCGTTTCATTTTGAGCGAGGGGGTGTTCATTCCCAACGCGGAATGGCGGCCTTTCTCGAAGCGTGTTCCCAAATCCAAGGCCAAGCTTGCAGCCGAGAATTTAACCGAGCTGCCGGCGCCGGCGTTCTCCATGTCTGCTGGTTCGATCCGCCAAGTCTATGCGGCGATGAACTCCCTCTTCAGCTTCTGCAATAACGAGCTGCTCATGAGCACCAATCCGTGCCTGCAGTTGGGTAAGAACAAGAGCCAGTGGACGAGTCGCACGCTGCAGATCCCTAAGTCCAAGGCAATCACTAAGCTGCAATGGGAATTCGTTATTGAAACCGCCGAGGAGATGGCTGATGAATCTCCGGCCACCTTCGAGCGAACCCTCTTCATTATCGTAATGATGATCTCCTGCTACCTGCGGGTCAGTGACCTTGCTGGCAACGCAGGATGGCAGCCGACGATGGGGTGCTTCGTCAAAGGTAATGACGGCTGGTGGTACCACGTTGTCGGCAAGGGCAACGTTCATGACAAGGTCGCGGTCAAGCCCGACTGTATGACTTATCTGGCGCGGTACCGCCGCCACCTGAACCTGCCACCGACTCCATCACCTGGTGAGACCGAGCCGCTGTTGCGCACGAAGTCTGGAAGATCCGGTTTGACTGCGAGACAGATCCGGCGTGACGTTCAGAAAGTCCTCGATCGGGCTCTGGCAAAGATGATCAAGGCGGATTTCAGCGAGGAGGAAGTGGACTCCTTGCGGTCGGCTACGCTGCACTGGTTCAGGCATACCGGTGCCACGTTCGATGCTCCGTATCGGAACCCCAAGAACCTACAGATGGATATGCGGCACAAGCGGATGTCTACCACCCAGGACATCTACTACAACGCCCAAGATGATGAACGGATAGCCGAGGTTGCCAGGCTGACTGTGAAGCGCTAACCGGTCTAGCCCCAGACTCAAGAGACGGCAGCTTTCTATCAAGCATAAAAAAAGCTCACCGAAGTGAGCTTTTCTCGTGTGTCTCCGGGGGGAGGCTTAAGCCAACAAGTCCCAGAGCTAGTGAGAGTGATACTATTAGCGGAATAGGGATAAGTCAAGGAGTTGTGGTGAGCACTGCAGTGAATCTACAGGCCGTAGAAGGCGTCATTTCCAAGGACCGCTTGGGCCGCTATCAGAGGACTGCAGGCATTCGTGACCTGGAGCATGCGATCGAGCTCTATCGCTGGAACGCTGAGATCAGCTGTGCATTCATGCTACCTCAACACATCGTTGAAGTCGCTATCCGCAATGCGGTGTCCGAAGCAATCAGCCAAGTGTACGGTGCCGCTTGGCCATGGTCTGCCGGTTTTGTTCAGAGCTTACCCGGTAAAAATCCCAGCTTTGATCCTCGGGGCGATTTGGTTTATGCAAGAAACAAGTTCCCCGGCCAGAAGACGGCCGGGAAAGTTATCCCTGAGATGAAGTTTGTTTTCTGGCAGAAGATGTTCACCAAAAGGCATGATGATCGTTTATGGAATCAGCACCTGATCAAGCTCTTTCCCGGCATGCCAGCGGGGACATCAGTCAGCGATGGACGTCTTCAAATTGCTGACGATCTCGACAAGATTCGAAAGTTGCGCAATCGCATAGCCCATCATGAGCCCATCTACCACCGGAATCTTGTAGATGACATCAACAGGTTAAAGCGGCTCCTTTCATGGCGTTGCGCAGACACTGGGGCTTGGCTTGATGGTATCGAGCAAGTCACAGCACTCTTACAGAGGAAGCCGTAGCGAGTTCAAGCGCCTCTGTGATGCTGTGGAGGCTCGATTCAATTGTCCGCAGCCTCCCGAGCGTATGATCACTCGCCTCTTCAGCGATGCCACGCTCAACCAGTTCTGCTACTGCCTGGACGCATTGGTTTGCAGCGCTCGAAGCGCTTACCCTCACGCTATGCAGATTCTGCAGCTCGTCCTTCAGCTCAGTGCAGTCCTGACGAAGTAGCAATGCTTCTTCTCTGGTCTTGTCATGCGCCATCAAAGCATCTGCGAGCTTTTCCTCCATCTGGCTGATCCGGCTCGCCAGCTCGGCGTTCATTACCTTCGAATCGCTAAGCTCGTTTCGTGCAGATTCAAGTGCCTTAGATAGCTTGTCTGCATCATTACGGACACTCAGGTGGTGATGCTGCAGTGAGCGTAGGGCCTCTTGCGCTTTGCTGGCCTCTTCAGCTCGCCGGGTCACATCCTTCCTAGAGTCGTCCAGGCGGATATGCAGCTCGTCCAGCTGCAGTCGATGAGCGGCAAGCTCCTGTTCGCGCTGAGTCATCATGCGCTCTTCATAGTGGTCCCGCTGGGTTCGCGCTCTTTCGGCATCAGCCTCTGCTCTTACAGCCCGGGCTACGGCCTCCTGGTGCTTGGTCCGGAGCTCTGATACCTCGGCGATCAGCTGTTGCTTTTCCAGCGCGAGCTCAGTGTTCTGTCCCTCCAGCGATCGGATGCTCGCCTTCAGCTCCAACACATACGTTTGCTCTTGCTGCAGCTCTCTGTGGAGTCTGCTAACCTTGGATTCAGCATCTTGGATCTGAGCTTTCGCGCTTGCCTCAAGTGCATCGAGCTCATGCTCACGCTTGGCCAAGGTTGTTGTGGCCACTTGTTCGGCATTGTCGATCAGGCTCGAGCAGAGTGCGTACAACTCCGGAGCGAACCGCTTCACATGCTCTTCAGGCCCTGTGCCGCCCAGTTCCACCTGCTTCTTCAGGTTTGAGATGGTCGTATAGGAACCGCGACCGATTTTTGATCGCAGCTTTCTCACACTGGGTTCAATCCCGTCAGCCAGCAGCTCAGCATGGGCTCTGGCCACCTCTTCAAGGCTGACTGCCTCCCTATTTTCAGTGTTTTCCATCGCCAATTCCTCGCTGCGCTTGCGGCCGCGCTGTTTTTGCGCGCCCGGCGGGCTGATTCGGTGTGTGCGGCTGCGTGCCTAAAATTTCAGACTGTTACATAACGGTGTAACGTAACATAACACAAATAATTGAAATGAATAGTACCCAAATAATCAATGTTCCGGTACTACCTATTAACGCGCCTTATACCCGCTCAGGGTGCTTGAGATAGAGATATCCCCGTAACAGGGCACCAGTAATGTGTAACAACCTGAAAGCCAGGTATTGCCTCAATATCGAAAGAGATCCCATACATCGCCGTTACACAGCCTTGCACCACGTAACGAGATCAAAAGGGGAACCGCAGGTGTGTCGATCGGATAGCGGGGGGCGACTTAATGGGGTGCGCTCACAGGAGGAGGTTGTTGCAACGTGGCACGAAGCAGGTATTATCAATTTGCGCTTTCATCGACGCGTGCTGCCCACCTTGGCTCACCTGGTTCGCCGGGACGATGCACTTCAAATATTGCGTTGATTCCAATTGGCGGAATTCAGCAGTGGGCACTGGATATCTCCGCTTCAGCTATTGGAGCTCGCATGCAACAGCCACACCTCACCGCTACCGCCGTCGAAAAACTCAAGCGCTCTGCAAAGAAGGTCCGCAACGAAACAGGATGCAGCCTTGCTTTCGCACTAGATCAAGTCGCCTCTGAAGCGGGTTACCCAAACTGGAAACGTGTAACTGAGCTGCTTCGGCCGCAAGGCCAGTATAGGGACGAGCTACTGCCTCCAATGCATTATTCTGTAGGCGTACATGTTTGGGGGAAGGATGGGAGACCCAAAAGATTCGAGACAGTCAACGCCCTGTGTGAGGCACTCGGTGGCGTTAGGCCCTACCTCATCCGGAAACCGTGCGAATACGCAAAACCAGATGAGCCCTGCATGTGTCAGGTTGATCATTTCGCAACTTCGGTGCAGGCCAACATTGGATTCGATGTTGGGGATAAACACGACTTCTGGCGATACCTATACATGCTGGACAGGCCGGCGACGTCTTTCCCTGGCTGGGTGAAGCGAGTTAAAGCAGGGCTTGGTACTGGAGACCACTACCCGAACGAGCACCTGACGATTCCTGGTAGCAATGACGATCGGAGCAATACCCTGAACCCGAATAACGATGCTTACAAAGCGGCAGCAGACAATCACTCAGATCAGCTCAACCCCAATAACCCTCGATACAAACGATAGGAGATCAGCCCAAATGGACTTGCAGGCGAATCAGACCCCACGAAAACTCACATTTAACCAGCGCCGCAAACTTAGTCAGGTGATGGGGCAGTATGAGTCTATGCTGGTCGGCCTGTACGCCAGCGTAAAGGATGTGGGAGAGATGCGAACGCCTGGAGAGAAGCTGACTCAGAATCTGGATTTTAAGAAGAAGCTTCTCTCATATCACGAGCGGTTTAGGCTCCGACTCATTGAACTAGATCTGATGCTTCCGGCTTTCGAGCAGGCGGAAAAAAACGCCATCAGCAGTGCTGAAATGATTGTGGCAGGGCAGCCAAGAGCTGATGTTCGTCATTGGATAGAGAGGTATCGGGGCTCTATCTTTTTCGGTCTAGAGCTTGATACTCAAAACGTGATTTTCGATTGCTACCAATGGGGTGAAAAAGTACAAGGCGCATTGAATCGCTGAGGCAAGTCAGGGATGCTGTTGTAGGTGAGGGCTTGGGCCGTAGACAGAATTGCCGGCGGCGAACCGCCGGCAGCGTGATTACTGTACCCAGCTCTTTACGGCTTCTTCACCGTATTGAGCTTTCCACGCCTTGAGAGTCTTGTTGTTTCCACCCTTGGTGATGACTGACTCACCAGTGTGAGGATTCACATAGGTCTTGGCTGTACGCTCGCGACGAGTCTTGCCTTCGCTGGAGGTGCCAGCATTCGGGTTGAGCAAGCTAATGACCTGCTCGGGGGAGTAACCATATTCGGCAACTAGCGCTTTAAGTTTGTCAGTGAACTCGAGCTCACTGGTCAGTTCTTCGCTTTTGGCCAGCTTCTCTTTTTTCGCCTCCAGCTCGGCAATTTGTTTTTCAAGTTCACGGAATGCAGCTAGTTTTGACATAGTAAGTCTCGTTTAAAAGGAATATCAAAGAACACAAAAAGATGTTCATCCCGAACTAACTAAGCGTACTCCCAACCATCAATGATTTCCACTAAGTAGGATTGATTAACTGCATTGGAAGGCGGCTGGACACAAAGCTGCCATGGGAAGGCTCGTTCATAAGAGTGCTCAGCTACCGGGCTGCGCGAAAGCATTCACCGCCTTCCTTGCGTGTGTTTAAGGTACAGCTGACAAGGCAAAACTTACCGGAGCACTTCAACATTTGTTGGGCGTCGGCCTCGGCGTCGGCGTGGTGGCATCAGGAGTCAATCCTTCGACCCAGGACTGGACGTCTTGATGGTCAAGAACTCGGGCGGAGTCAACATCAGCCAAGGCCTCGCGGGTAAGGTGGCTGCGCTCGCCATTCTCATTATCGGCATGAGAGGTGACTGGTTGGGTTTTGTTTGTAGAACCCATGGTTAGACTCCTTCTTCACAGGTAGCTACCCTAGGTTGCACCCTTGTGGGTATAGTTAAACAGTGTTAGATGCGTGGTGCCAGCCCACGTCAGTTTTAACGTTTTGCACTGAAATTGAATCGAACATGAGTACCCCTGTAAATCCGCTGTCCCTGAAATCCCTTTCGATTGCCGGCCTTCTGGTAGCCTCTCTGATCAGCTTCGTTACTCTGTCTGCACGTGAGTCGCCCGAGATAAATGAGGCTGACTATTTGAACCTGTCCGAGTGTGCGAATTCTTATTTCTTCCGCCATTCAAATGAGAGATCACCGTCACTGGATGCTGAGCTGGTGACTGGCTATAAGCCGGAACGTCACGGGCATATCTGTGACGATATCATGCAGCTTGCTTTGCTATCCAAGCTGCATGAAGAGTCGATATCGGATTCTGGGAAGGCAGCAGCTATCGCGGGACTGAAAGAGCTAATTTCTGACCGTCGAGATGAGTTTAGTGGCCAGAGGCTTGTGCGCTTCAAGGTCCCGAACAACCTTGGGATTGAACCCTATGATTTTGAGCGCAAGCTCTTCACGCTGGGTAATATTCGCCCTCAACGGGACCTTGGCAATCTCTGGGGGACCTACGAAACAGACTTCCCCTCCTGGACTCAGCTTCTGATTCTTGGTTTCGACTTCGAAGGCGAGCCCACCATTGAGGTCGATGACCCAGTGGCGGTTTCCTGGATTGATGCTTCTAGGCAGACCAATACACTTGGGACCGAGGTTTTTGCGCAGACCATTGACCTGCCAGACGCCGAGCTTCCTCATGATGTCTTCCCACTCTTGATCCATCATCTGGTCTTCTTTAATACCGAGACTGGCCAGCGGTTTCTCACCTACGTTTTCTGAGGGGTAGCAACTGCAACGGGTTGGGATGAAGCGATGGTACTTCCAGCGTAGATTTTCCGTATTGCTAATCACGGAGCTACGCTGTGGAATCCAGAACCGGTTACCTATCCCTCGTCCTCGCCTTGGGCGCTTTCGCTATCTCAGTTACAACCGCCGCCCTTGTTGGCCTGCTGGTACTCGCCCAGCAGGCGGATCTTTCCACCGGAGTGAAGGACCTTCAGTCCAAGCTTGATTTGATCCAAACCGATCTGAAGGACAGCAAGCAACGCATCAGTGAGCTCGATCGAGGCCTTACTGCCCTTGTTCAGGTGGCTGATATCGACGAAGAAGCATTCGTTGCTGCATTCAACCAAGACAATGAAGCAGGCTCAGTTTCATCTGCTGACGTAACCCCCAACGCCGTGCCAGAGGCGCCACTTGAAATCGCCCAGGTCGAGCTTTCAGGTGCAGCGGGATCGACGGGTGAATTACCCGCGCCCGTGGACGACAACCCCTTTGGTGATGTGGCAGGCCTTGAGCTGGGTGATTCCGAATCCCCAATCCAGCTCGTGGCGGTACCCAGCGATCCAGTTTCACCTGAGCAGGTAGACACGATCATGGCTCGCCGGATCTCTGAAAACTGGCGCCGGCCTGCTGGAGACGTGACCGGGCTGAAAGCTGTGCTGAAGATCGAGCTAGATCGTGAGGGCGTTCTCAAGGTCGTAGAAGTGACCCGCTCATCGGGGAATACAGAATTCGACTCTTCGGCCAAGCAAGCGATTGAACAGATCCAGTCGATCGCCGAGGTCGCAATGCTATCTGATGAGGATTATCAGAAGTTCTATGCATCGCGGTCTCTGATGTTTGCGCCTGCAGGGGGCTGATTCTTTGGCTGAGTGGTGCCACACGCCTTGAACTGGGATACTTGCTCCCAGCTCAAGCACCACCATGGGAGAGATATGTTCGACGCTGATTTACCGGAAATCAGTGCTGAGGAGTTACGCGAAGCTGCAAAGGCTCCCAGCACTCATGCAACATACCTGTGTAGTGGTCAACAATTCCCGGACAGTGATTTAAGTTTTTCTTCTACAACAGCCGGCGGCACGAGGCCGTTGTGCTGATGTGGTCTTGTCCAGTTGTAGCATTGCATTAGGTAGCGACCTATATCCTGCTCAGCCAGTGCA
>NZ_JBSXON010000003.1:0-3066 GCF_056859475.1 Halopseudomonas sp. L-58 | reverse complement strand
CAACGCGTGCTTGAGGGCAGTGTTGGCGCACCTCCAGGTCAAATGCGGTGTTCATGTCCATTGCTACTGCTTCGATCCGTGCGCAACCCTCCGCGCCCAGCGCTTCAAAAAAGGGTCTGACAGCAGCTCGGCTACGCCCTTGCGTATTCCGGCGAACGTGACCGGTCATTCCGGGGATCGTGACCGATTTGCACACGGCCTTCACGCTGGAGCGGGTTTTGTACTCTGAGCGGTCACGATGGGTCAACCAGCACCGTGTTTTGAGCGTTGGCCTTTCTCAGTGATTCCCCCTTCAGATTGAGTCGATGGGAACCGTGCAGGAGTCGGTCCAGGATGGCGTCGGCGAGTGTGGCGGAGCCGATGTAGTCGTGCCAGTGTTCAGTCGGTAGCTGACTGGCGATGAGGGTTGAGCCGCGTCCATGGCGGTCTTCAATTACTTCCATCAGATCCTGTCGTTGCTGGGCATTGATCTTCTGCATACCCCAGTCATCAAGGATCAGCAGATCGGTTTTCAACAACTGCGTCATCAGGCGAGCGTAGCTGCCATCACCGTGGGCGATTCGTACTTGCTCGAACAGCCGCGGCACTCGCAGGTAACGGACGGACAGGCCTTGGCGACAGGCTTGATTGCCGAGGGCGCAGGCCAGCCAGGTTTTGCCACAGCCGGTGGGGCCGGTAATGCACAGGTTCAGCGATTGTCTGATCCAGTCACAGCTAGCCAGGCCCGCCATGCGCGAGCGCTCCAGGCCGCGCGGGTGCCGGTAGTCGATGTCTTCGATGCAAGCTGGCACGCGCAAGCGGGCAGTCTTGAGCAGGCGGTCCAGCCGACGGTTTTCCCGGTGCAGCACTTCCCGGTCCACCAGCAGAGCCAGGCGCTCCTCGAACGCCAGATCGTGGGTCTCGGGCTGAGCCCGTTGTTGTTCCAGGGCGTCACACATGCCCGTCAGCTTGAGTTGGCGCAAGGTGTTGAGTGTGGTGTGGGTCAGCATAGATCTCTCCGGTCTCAGTGGTAGTAATGCGGTCCGCGAACGTTGGTATGCGCTGGCAGGTCAGTCAGATCACGCTCTTCCTCAGCCAGTGGCAGGGGGAACTGATCAAGTCCTTGTTTCAGGATTGAGGTGATGCTCTGGTAGCTGGCCGAGTTGATCGACAGCGCCCGAGCACAGGCTTGCTCAAGGCGTTCACGGCTGTAACGCCGACTGAGGTTCAGTAACCCCAGGCAGGCGCGATAGCCATGCTCTGGATGAGGGCGATCCTTGAGTTGGCCCTGCACCACCTCCAAGGACGCGGGACCGATGTCTTTGGCCCAATTAAGGAAGCGCTCCGGAGACCAGTCCTTGTGGGCCTGGTGCGCTTTGGGCATGTGCTCGGTCAGGGTGACGAAGCGGCTCTTCCCGTGGCGGGGGTGCAAGGCAACGCGCTGGCCCTTGTGCATAACCTCCAGAGCGGTATCCGTTGGCCGCACGTCCAGCACCAGCCCCACCAGGGCGTGGGGCACGCTGTACAGCCGCTTGTCGATCTCAATGTGGTAGTCGATGCCGGGCCGGGCCTTGCGCCACTCGGCGTAGGTATAGGGCGTTGCTGGGAGCGGCCGCAGGGCTGGTCGGTCAATCGCGTCGTACAGGCTTTGACGGCTCTCGACCCGGCCTTGGAACGGGCGCTGGTTCAGTGCGGGTAGCAACGCAGCAATGGCGGTATTCAGTTCGGCCAGGGAGAAGAACGTCTGATGCCGTAAGCGGGCCAGGATCCAGCGCTCAACCAACAGCACCGACGTCTCGGCCTTCGCCTTGTCCTTGGGTTTGTAGGGCCGCGCAGGCAACACCGCTGTCTGGTAATGACGGGCCAGCTCAGCGTAGGTCTCGTTGATCGTCGGGCTGTAGCGGTCCGCCTTGGTCACCGCGGCCTTGAGGTTGTCCGGAACCAGCAGTTCCGGTACCCCGCCGAAGAAGTTGAGCATCCGCTGGTGGGACGCGACCCAGTCTGGAAGGCCCTGGCTCCAGGTGGCCTCGGCGAAGGTGTAGCTGGAGGCGCCCAACACTGCCACAAAGACTTGTGCCCTGCGCACTTCACCGGTAGAGCGATCCACCACAGGCACGGTCGGGCCGCAGTAGTCGATAAAGATCTTCTCACCGGCACGGTGGACCTGACGCATGCTACGGCGCTGCCGGCCACGCCAGAGCCGGTAATGATGGCAGTACTGGCTGTAGCGGTAGGCCTTGTCTCCGTGGCGCTCCACGTACTCGGCCCAGAGCAGCTGCAGGGTCACGCCTTTGGTTTTGAGCTCCTGATGGACCTGGAAGTAATCAGGCTCTGCAAAGCGTGACGGGGGTGTCTTGGCCGGGAACAACAGCGCATGCAGCCGGGCCTCGTCTAGGTCCTTCGGTAGTGGCCAAGAAACACCCTGGACTTGGGCCAGGCTGACGTACTTGCCGACCACGCCCTTGGAGAGGCCGCAAGCACGGGCAATGCGCTCGTGGCTCAGGCCGGCTTCGTACTTGAGGCGTAATATCTCGATGATCTGTCGCATGGAAATCCTCGCAGCCGGCATCCGCTCTTCCTCGAAAAAAGGAAGGGGTATGCTGGATAAAGTTCAAGAATTCCAGTGCGTTGGCTGTGATTCCGGGGGAGCGTGACCAATGATTCCGGCATCGTGACCGACGATTCCGGGAAATCACCCAAAATTGGTCACGATGAAACGGAATAAGCGGTCACGATAGCCCGGAACAGGCGGTCACGTTCAAACGGAATGGGCGGTCACGATGGGCCGGAATATGCAGCCCTTCGCCAATCCACAGCACCCGGCGGGTATCGGCATGCAGCACCACGCTGGCGTAGCGATGCCCTTTGAACAGACCCAACTCATCCATCACCAAGCGTCTGGGCTGCCCCTTCGGTAGCTTCTCCAGTGCGTCTTGTAGCGCGCGTCGCTCCAGCAAGCGCACACTGTCCCAATGCAAACCAAACAGCCCGGCGACGTGCAGAGTGGGCAGTCTTTGACAGGCCTGGATCACAGCTTCGGCCAAGCGCTTGGTTATTCGCGAATAGCGGTCAAGCCAGCGGACTGAC
>NZ_JBSXON010000002.1:0-4840 GCF_056859475.1 Halopseudomonas sp. L-58 | reverse complement strand
TGGCGACAGTGAACAAGGATTCCTGAGTGATATCGGCGCCACGCATGGAAATCGGGGTTCCCGGCAGATTGGAGCCGATATCGTAAACCTTACACGGCAAAGTCAGACAGACCGTAGGCGAATTTCAACAGGCTGCTAGTCGTTCGGTGATAAAGCGCGGCATGCGCAACTCGAATACGCCGAACATGGCCAGAGCGAAAACAGTGAAGAACATCGCAAAGGGCACCAACAGCCACGGTGACTGCAGGCGCGCTTGTAGGTTGAGGCCAGCGCCGAACATGCCCATTAGCGCACCAAGCAGGGCGAAGCTGGCAGCCATGGGGAGTACGTAGGCAAGCGATAGGCGTAATCCACGCGTTCCGCCGAGTTGTCCGCGTAATACCACGCCAGACAGAATTGGCAGCATCGGTAGCACGCAGGGTGTGAAAGTCAGGCCCAAGCCCGCCAGGAAGAACAGCGCCAGACTACGCCAGTCAATGGCGACCCCTTGTTGCAGGGCTGCAATGAGGGGGGGATCACCTACCTCGAAGCTGCGAATCTCTGGCGGATAGCACAGCCCCAGATCAGCGCAGCCCTGATAGCTCACCTGTAAGGTGAACGGTGTGTTCTGAGGGTTATTAACGGGTAGCAGCAAGTCGGTAACGCCGTAGAACACCTCGACATCGCCAAAAAATTCATCGGTTTTCGGTTCGGCCGCGGGCCATTGCGGGGTGCCAATTGACACTTGCGGGTGGTCGCTGGTGAATGCGAAGCGATGTTTATGGAGGTAATAACCCTCGGCATTTATGAAGCGCAGGCGGACGCTGTCCTTACCGGTTTCCAACAGGTCGAGGCGGAAGGCTTTGTCTACCGGAAGGAAATCCTGGCTGTTGTTCAGCGGAGTGCCGAACAGAGCCGACTGAGGACGCGAAGAATCAAATATCTCGGCGTTGGCTGGCAAGGCAAGCAGTAGCAGCAGCAGATACGGCAGGAGGCGGGACATAACCATCTCGCGGGCTAATAACGAAAAGGAGGTCTATTTCAGCTTGTTAACGGAGCCGGGATTTTTGAAGTGCGGGCTGGGGGGATGGCCTCCGCTGCGATTCAGTGCATCGCAGGATGCCAGCCAGTACCAGCCCGCCCGGCGAGTCGCTATTAATGCGCGGCTTGTTCCAGCGGATAATTGGCAATGACCCTTTCTCGGCCAGTGCGGGTTATTCCGATCACCTGGTACGGGTGTTTGACGTCGCCATACTCCATGCCTGGTGAGCCAGCCGGCATGCCTGGCACGGCGATGCCCAGCAGGTCAGGGCGCTTGCGAAGCTCCAGGATCTGCGCCACGGGCACGTGACCTTCAACGAACTTTCCATCGATCACACCTGTATGGCAGGAAGCCAGACGCGGTTTCACGCCGAGGTCTTGCTTGACTGTGTTCATGTTGCGTTCGACGTGGTCGCGGACTTCGAAGCCGTTGTTCTCCAGGTAGGTAATCCAGTCCTTGCAGCATCCACAGTTGGCGTCGCGGTGCACATCAATGATCAGGGGTTGCGCGGCCTGGGCGGCGCCACTTAGCAGCAGAGCGGCGAGCGCCGCGGTAGTCAGTCTTCTGGACATAAAAAACCTGTTTTCAATGGTTTGCTCATTTGCAACAGCAGCCGCTGCTGCCACTGCATCCGGTTTTCTTCGCAGTGCTCGATGAGGCCGCCGGACTGCTCAGTTGAGCGGGGTATCCAGCATCACCCAGAGCGGCGACAAGCACATCGCTGTCGCACTCTCCGCTGACCCGCACACGGGCCGCTTGCAGGTCGACATCAACCTCGGTGACGCCTTCAACTGCGTTGAGCGCCTCGGTGACATGCAGGACGCATGAGCCGCAGCTCATGCCTTTGACGTTCAATTCAACGGTGCTCATGGCATCTCCTTGCGAGGTTGCTGTTGGGGTTGAGGCAATTCTCAACCTTGCCAAGGTGGCAAGGTCAAGAACCTCAATCGATTGATACTTTGCGCAGTCTCAAGGCGTTGAACACCACCGAAGCGGAACTCATGCTCATCGCCAGCGCTGCGATTATTGGTGACAGCAGGAGGCCAGTCAGCGGGTAGAGCAGGCCGGCTGCCAGAGGGACCCCTAGGGCGTTGTAAATAAAGGCGAAGGTCAGGTTCTGGTGCATGTTGCGCACGGTGGCCACCGACAGGCTGCGCGCGCGCAGGATGCCGAGCAGGTCGCCCTTGACCAGCGTGACCTGGGCGCTGTTCATCGCCACGTCGGTGCCGGTGCCCATAGCAATGCCGATATCGGCGCGCGCCAGGGCCGGGGCGTCGTTGATGCCGTCGCCGGCCATGGCCACGCGGTGTCCTTGCTGTTGTAGCGAGGCGGTCAGGCGTTCCTTATCCTGCGGCTTGACCTCGCCGTGCACCTCCTCGATACCCAGTTCGCGGGCTACTGCTCGGGCAGTCGTCAGGCCATCGCCGGTGGCCATGATCACCCGTATGCCGTCTGCCTGCAGGCGCTGGATCGCCAGTTTTGAGGTCGGCTTGATCGGGTCGGCAACCGCCAGCAGACCGGCCAGCACGTTGTCCACCGCCAGGAACATGATGCTCACGCCTTCGCCGCGCAGTTGTTCGGCATGCGCCTTGAGTGGGCTGGCATCCACGCCGGCATCATTCATCAGCGCGGTGTTGCCCAACTGCAAGTCGCGGCCGTCAACCTTGCCACGCACGCCGATGCCGGAGGCCGATTCGAAGGTTTCAGGCGTGCTCAGCGCCAGGCCCTGGGAACGGGCATGATCGACGATGGCGTGGGCCAGGGGATGTTCGCTGCCCTGATCCAGGCTGGCGGCCAGTCGCAGTACCTCGTCCCGCGTGAAGCCGGGCGCCGCCTCGACGCTGTGGAAAGCAGGGCGGCCCTCAGTGAGCGTGCCGGTCTTATCGACGATCAGCGTGTCGATCTTGCGCAGGTTTTCTATCGCGGCAGCATCGCGGAACAGCACGCCGCTGCCGGCCGCCTTGCCGGTGGCGACCATCACCGACATCGGCGTGGCCAGGCCCAGGGCGCAGGGGCAGGCTATGATCAGTACCGCGACTGCGTTGATCAGACCGAACACCCAGCTCGGCTCCGGACCCCACAGGCCCCATACCACGAAGGTCAGGATAGCAATGGCGATGACCGCCAGCACGAAACGCCCGGCAATGACGTCGGCCAGCCGCTGCATTGGCGCCTTGGAGCGCTGCGCCTGGGCCACCATCTGGACGATCTGCGCAAGCATGGTCGAGCTGCCGACCTTTTGTGCCTGCATCACCAGGCTGCCGTGGCTGTTGAGGGTAGCGCCGATTAGGCTGTCACCGGCGCGTTTCATGATCGGCACCGGCTCGCCGGTCAACATCGACTCGTCCACCGCGCTTTCGCCTTCCACCACCAAGCCATCAACCGGCACTTTTTCGCCTGGGCGCACCCGAAGATTGTCGCCGCTGTGCACATGGGTGAGGGGAATGTCCTCTTCGCTGCCATCGGCATTGATCCGTCGCGCGGTCTTGGGCGCCAGGCCGAGCAGCGACCTGATCGCCGCCGAGGTCTGCGAGCGCGCCTTGAGTTCCAGGATTTGGCCGAGCAGGGTCAGCGAGATGATCACCGCTGCCGCCTCGAAGTACACGCCGATGCGTTCACCCTGCATGAAGTGGTCGGGGAATACGCCGGGCGCCAGGGTGGCGATCAGGCTGTACAGGTAGGCGGCGGAGGTTCCGAGGCCGATCAGCGTCCACATGTTCGGGCTACGGTTGATGAACGATTGCACGCAGCGCACGTAGAAGGGCCAGCCAGCCCAGAGCGCCACAGGGGTGGCCAGTGCCAGTTCGACCCAGTTCTGCGTGGCGCCGTGGAACGGACTGAGGGCATGCCCGCCCATGGCCAGCACGGTGACAATCACGGTGAACGGCAACGTCCACCAGAAGCGTCGAGAAAAGTCCCTGAGCTCCGGGTTGTCCTCTTCTTCCAGTTCGGGCATGACCGGCTCCAGGGCCATGCCGCATTTGGGGCACGTGCCTGGGCCGATCTGCAGTATTTCGGGGTGCATCGGGCAGGTGTATTCGGCGCCGTGATCGACGGTCGGCGTCTCGCCATGAGCATGCCCGGCATCCAGATATCTGCTTGGCTCGGCAGTGAATTTTTCCAGACAGCGCTGGCTGCAGAAAAGCAGTTGTTGGCCGGCGTGGCTGGTCTGATGCGGGCTGTCGGCTTTGACCGTCATGCCACAAACAGGGTCACGATCCGATGGGGTCTGAAGTGTGGGGTGTGGCTGATTGGCCTGAGACATTACCGCTCCTGTTAAACCCTGCGCGCACTCGGAGATATTTTATATAGAGTACCCGCGAACGGCTGACATTGGCCTGACCCAAGCATTACATTTCTGTAAGCCTGTGGCGGGTTTTCGCTCTCGGGTATCCGTGCATGCCGCCAGCATATGGCCCTATATAAATAATTAGTTAGTTAACTTACTAAGTTGTAATAATCGATTCAATGTCCTTACTGGAGCCTTTCCTGAAAATTACATTTTGGTTATTTTTTACTGCTTGCTGCTCATGGGATCGGCTGCAGCATGAGCTGTATTGTTGACTGCCAGGACAGCGCGGCGATGAGCGAAGTTTTATTGACGAAGTTCGAGCGAACGCATCAGCCAAGGCATGTGTGTCGATTTACCACATCGAGCGCCTTTATAAACCGAGAAGCGGTTAGGGCCTGTTAACACAACCTCAGTCCGTCAACGATCAGGGCAAAATTAACGAAGCCGATGAACATGACATCGAGCTTTTCAAAGCGGGAGAAAATTCTGCGAAATCCTTTCAAGCGCCGAAACAGACGCTCTACCTC
>NZ_JBSXON010000001.1:0-2310 GCF_056859475.1 Halopseudomonas sp. L-58 | reverse complement strand
ATTTCAAAGCCAAGCCGGTGGTGCTGAATCCCGGCTTTCATCAGATCAAGCAGGACCTCAAATACGTTTATCAAACCGTTCTACCAGGCCCAGGCTGTAGACCCTTTAATCTCACGCCAAAAGAGAACGAACGGATTTACCAACGTGTTTTCCAGCTCTGCAACTACCAGCGCTGGAATGTCAAAGACCATGGAGCGGCGTTGAGAGATTACTTATCCCAGCAAGCCAGAGCCTGGACAGCGCCTAGGCACCTCTTCGATGCGGCCATTGAATATTGTTCGGGGCAGAAGATCGCAATCCCTGCCTACAGCACGCTGCAAAAGATCATCAGTCAGGTGGTGGGAGACGAACAGGAACACATGGCCGCGCACCTTGAGCGTGCAATGTCACGCGGTCTTAAGCAAGCACTGGCGGAGCTCGTGAACGGCACAGGTCCACTGCCGTTCCGACAGTTGCGACAATCGGCTCGTAACTTCACCGGAACCGAGTTGGAGAAAGAACTGATTGTCTATCGCCATATCCAGCATTGGATGCCGGAAGTGGATCTGCTGTTGAGCACGCTATCACTGTCGCAGAAAAATCTGCAACACCTGGCAGAGAAAGTCGACTACTACGGTGCCAAACTGAAACGTCAAACCGTAGGCAGCCAATGGCTGTATTTATTGTGCTATCTTCAAACGCGATGGCAGCAAGCGCTGGAACGTATTGCCGATGGCTTTGTGCATCATGTCAGACAGACCAAACAGAAGGCAAAGGATTATGCGCAGGAAGCGGTGTTTAAGGATTGGCAAAAAGCAGCTAAAAATGTCAGCAAGGCAGCTGAAGTACTGCACCTGTTCATTGATGACAGCATTGATCTGCAACTACCGTTTGCAACAGTAAGACAGCAAGCACTGAGCCTGCTGACCAAAAGGGATCTGGAATCTGTATGTCTCTTCCTGAACGAGCAGCGACGATCGGTCGATGAAGCCATGTGGCAGTACTGCGACGAGAAAGAAAGTCTGCGGAAAGGTTTGCTGCGAGAGTTGTTCCTATGTCTGCGCTTCGAAGGCTGCGACGGCACCCAGCACTTAGCGGCCGCCTTGGCGAAAACACAAAACGAACTCAACGGCCAGGACGCTCAGTTGCAAACTGCCGACACCAGACTCCTTTCCAAAAAATCACGTGAATTCCTGCTGGATGGTGAAGGGAATATCCTGATCGATCGTTATGAGTGGTTCCTCTATCAACAGATTCCTGATCGCCTGAATGGCCAGCTGACGCTGCCTGATATCACTAAATACCGGGCACTCGACGCCGACCTGATCGACGGGGAACATTGGCGAAAAAACAAATATACGCTGCTTCAACAGAGCCATTTTACAAAATTAGCGGAGGAGCCTGAAAAGCTGATCAAACAGATGGCCATGGAATTGGATACCCGTTTGTACGAAGTCGGCGAATATCTTGAACAGGAAGACAACCGGAATATCATCTTGCGTAATCCGCAGGGTAAACGCTTCTGGCGCCTGCCTTCGGCCAGCAAACATCATCTGGTCAACAATCCCTTCTTCCAGCAAATTCCCACAACGGGGATTGCGGATGTACTGCGCATGGTTGATCGTGACACCGGTTTCATTGACTGCTTCGCTCATGTGCTGGGTTCCCAATCCAGAAGCCGTTCCCATGAATATGACCTGTTGGCAATTCTGGTCGGCAATGCAACCAATCAAGGCATTTACGGCATGGCACAGATCTCTGATCGTACCTATGATCAGCTCAGCACTATCCAGGCGAACTATCTTCGCCTGGAAACATTGAATGCTGCTAACGACAACATCAATAACGCGACAGCCAAGCTACCCATCTTCCGGTACTACAACATCCAGGAAGATGTGATCCACGCCAGTGCCGATGGTCAAAAGTTCGAAGCCCGGCGCGAGACCTTCAAAACCCGTTATTCGTCGAAGTACTTTGGCACTCAAAAAGGTGTTTCTGCCATGACCTTGATCGCCAATCACGCTGCGATCAACGCCAGAGTGATCGGCGCCAACGAACATGAATCGCACTACATCTTTGATTTGTTGATGAGCAATACGTCAGACATCATTCCGGATGTGCTCTCAACCGATACCCATGGGGTGAACCATGTGAACTTCGCGTTACTGGATCTGTGAATCGCCCCGGATCTCCTAGACACTTTCCAGGCTCAGTAAATGTTGCCTTTCAAACTCTACCGGTGACAGCTGGTTGTTGAAACCGTGTCGGCGTTTTGGGTTGTAAAACATCTCGATGTAGTCGAACACGTCAGCGCGAGCATCCTGCCTAGTG